>JAUZPR010000007.1 GCA_030705825.1 Bacillota bacterium
GTAAAGGATAAGATAAATGCCTCAAAGGCGGATAATATGACTGCTGTCAGGCAGGATATAAACAGCTGGTCTCAATTACATAAAAACAAATATAACATTATATATACGTCAATGGTATTACATCATATTTCAGATCTGGATACAACTCAAAAACATCTGTACGAAATGCTAACCTACAATGGTTACCTATGCATAATAGATCTTGTCGAGGATGACGGGAGCTTTCATAAGGATGAATTGGATTTCAAAGGACATAATGGCTTCAATCCAGATCAATTGAGCAAAATATTGGAGAAGTTAGGTTTTAACAGCATTAGTTCACATGTTTTTTATGAGGGCATCAAGGAAACTGAAGGTTCAGAGATTAAATATTCCTTGTTTTTAATGACAGCAAGAAAGTAAAAGAAACGGTCCAACAGAAAACTGCGAACCGCTGTAATTATCGATTACAGAATGTGAACACATTTCATTTAGAACATACCGCCTGGTCCAAACGGAGTAGGAGCCATACTGCAGCAATTTACCGGAATTATATAGTGACAATGTTGATGGAAATGGTAATGACATATAGTGCCTGTCATCGGCATCATTTGCATAGGCATTTCAGCCGGCATCTGCATAGGCATCTGAGCGGGCATTTGTGCATTTTGCCAGCCAAAAGCGGGATTTTGAAATTGACACATAAAGTACCTCCCTGAAGCTGATTATATCAACATACTATGCAATTCTATAATGTCTGGTTACTGATTAATCGAATTATGTTAACAGATTGTGAAATGTGCTTTTCATTATTCTCATTTGTCCGATAAATGGTAACTTAATTCACCTAATATTGACATTTATGTATTAATATGTTAGTATGAGTTTGTGGAATAAATTGGATATATGTAGTAATCTTGCATTAATGCAAGATTAAGGAGGTATGACAGGAAACCTTGTTACACAGAATCTGACGAAATATGTGTGCACAGTATCCATTAACAATGAATAAATATGAAAGGGTGAATGGACATGAAAAAAAGAAAATTGGGTTCATTTTTGTTGATTGTAGTTATTCTGACGTTAGTATTATTTAGCTTTAGCGTAAATGCTCAATATGGTGATTATATAGTTGGGCATAAGCTTTCAAGCGGTGTCAGTAATGTGCATTATTATCTGGATCCTTCGATGTCATCAACCTATCAGAACGCAATTACCTCAGCTATGAATTCCTGGTGCATTTCCGGCTGCGATGTCATAAAAGTCACACAAGTAACCGACCTTAACAGTGCTGAAATTAAGTTTTCAAATAAGAATTATGTAAACAATTCAGCTACTCAGACCGCCCGTGGATATACTTTATATTATATAAACGGCAGTGGGTACACTGCACCTGGCGCCGCATCATTTCCGACTACTGACTGGTTAAGGTGCAGTGTAGTTCTGAAAGATAATTTATCATTTGCAGAAATTGTGAGCACTGCATGCCATGAAATTGGCCATTGTCTTGGATTGGTACATCCGTCTGAAAGCGTCATCCCAAGTAGTGTTATGTTTACTTATGACTCTACCAAAAGAACAAATGCACCAACCATTTATGATGTCACACAAATAAATAAAATATATTAATAGTATAAATTATGTCCTACCATATATATTTGCCGTGAAACTGTGTAATTCGTTCATACCTCCTTATGAAACGTCTGTTAAATTGGCAGACTTCAATTATACCAAACTAAAAGAAAGAGCTTTACCTAACCCCGCGATTACGCGGGGTTTTTAATTATATAATAAAATGAAGCTGTTAAACACTTCCCTTAAAACGAAAAATAGCATCAATTTATTATATCATCAACTCCTTGTTTGACTTCTTCAAAAGGCTCTTGTTAAACAGTTTCTGACAGTGTATCTGGAAATAATTAAGCAAACTTATAGGGTTTAACCTCACAGCTTTTTGTGCTATAATGATTCCACAAATTTTTAGTGAGGAGGTATCAGATGGAAAAAAAGAGAATACTTAAACTTATCTCATTGTTAATAATTGCTTTAATGATTTTTCAGTTGATACCAAGCACTTTAAACTGTATTGAAGGGCTTCAAGGCCATACACAAAATTCCAAAGCATCCTTGTCAACGGCTTCTATTCAGACTGACGCATCATTCATTGGCAGGGAAAACCAAAAGACATCAGCTCAAAATATACAATTAAGAAATACTTCAATATATTTACCTAAAATATCCTGTGTAGATATTTCCAACTTTTGCGTATCATTTCAGGAAATGCCCTTTGACTTTAGAAAAGTCATAAGGCAATCTATTCCTCATTATTTCAATGGGAGCAAGTATAAAAATAATCACTTCGCTATCTAAAATTTTAGATATGGAGGTGAGATTGATGAATTTTACAATTGTTCTTGTAATTGCTTTTTGTGTGCTTTTTTGCATCGGTGGGCCAATTATTGGACACTTAGCGTCAAAAGCCAGCGAAAAAGCCGACAGAGAAGAAGCAAACAAAATGAAAAATAAATAATGCAAAAAATTTAGACCTGGGCATATTGCAGATAAGCATTATGCCTGGTGTCTGCTTTATGTATGTTGCCATCTGCAAAAAGCAAGAAGAAAAGGGAATATGTTTTGTGAGGTGATTGAATGACAAAGAAAAACCAGATACGTAGAGAGGTTATCAGGTACTTTTTTCTGTTAATAGGTTCGATATTGGCAGCAGTGGGGTTGGAAATATTTCTCATCCCCAATAACATCATAGATGGTGGTATCGTCGGGATATCAATAATTTCAAGTTATTTAACAAAATTGCCTTTGAGTGCGTTTATAATAGTTTTCAATCTTCCTTTTCTTTTTCTAGGATATAAGCAAATTGGTAAAACTTTTGTTTTTTCATCCATGTTTTCCATAGTGTCCTTATCATTCTGGGTATATATTTTCCACCCGATACCTGGACTTACAAATGACATTTTACTGGCTACGGTTTTCGGGGGAATCATTTTAGGTGTTGGGGTCGGTATGATCATTCGCTACGGTGGTTCGCTTGACGGTACTGAAATGGTGGCAATAATTTTTAATAAGAGAACAGCTTTTTCCGTGGGTGAAATGGTGATGTTCTTTAATATCTTTATTTTGAGCAGCGCAGGATTGGTTTTCGGCTGGGATAGGGCTATGTATTCACTTATTGCGTATTTTATCGCATTTAAGGTTATTGATATAATGATCGAAGGATTGGATGAAGCAAAAGCAGCGATAATAATATCTGAAAAAGGTGAAGAAATTGCCCAAGCTATAAAGGCCCGTTTAGGGAGAGGTGTAACATTTTTAGAAGGCCATGGCGGTTTTTCCAAAAATCAAAAAACCATACTTTATTCTGTAGTAACCCGTTTGGAGGTTGCAAAGCTTAAATCCATTATATCCGATAAGGACGAAAGAGCGTTTGTAACGATAAATGATGTTTCTGACGTTATGGGAGGTAAACACAGGAAAAGAGCAATTCACTAGAATCAGAATCTCTCAAAGGAGCTTTGCAACTATAATAAATGCAGAGCTCCTTTGTATTTTTGGAACTGTCTCAACTTATTTATAATCATTCATTCTTCCCCAGTATTCTACTCTATTAAGATATGGATTGGTTGAACTAAAATTGATAAATATAGGAGAATAGCCTAGTATTGGGTGTGTAATAAAAAAAGCTCTGTCTCCATAGCGGATTGCTTCCATGGCTAGAGGAAGTTCCTTTACAAAAACGCTGTTCCGTATTGCCGATACAGAAGGACTAAATTCTCCACCATCCACATAGCAGTATACATTTAAATAGTACTGCCCATTCACGGTACGCCATTCTGCTAGCACTTCATCTCTCATTTTAGTAATTTTATCATAGGCATATTCCGGACCCACCGTTAGGAACAGTTCGGCGGATACGTCTGAATGTGTAAGCGTATAACGCCGAGGTATAATGGGCTCTGTCGGAGTTACTCCCGGCCTGAATTCAACATGAAGCTTTTCAGGATTAAGCTTTTCCATATACTACACTTCCATTAGTTATAATACTTTGCTATTTTAAGAACAGAACTACTTAAGCTACCTTTTGACACCTCACACAATTGTTTGAGATCATTGCACTCATAAAAAAACTAATTGCTATACAGCATATGTTTCCTTATTGTCAGAAGTGATTAACGTAATATGTTTATATAATTGATTAATGCTTATGTTGCAAGCTTGGGTGGAACGGAATTAAGTTTATTAATAATAGAATGGTTTCGGTAATGGATTCAGCGTGCAGTGGACGCATAAAAAAACGTGATCCTGGAAAGCTTCCAAAACCTCGTTTTTAACGTATTGCGTCCCGGGCAGGAATCGAACCCGCATCAGTGGAACCGGAATTGTAAGCAGTACGTTCTATCACAAATTGAAATTTGTTAAAACGTTGATATTATAATGGTTTTAGATATTGGTTATTTTAAAATACATTGCAGAAATTTAAATAAAATTAAATTAGTTGGTGTAGACGTTGGTGTAAATCACTATCTACTCTTACATGATTTCAAGAAATATAATAAAACATTAAAGTTACAACATTTCCGGTTTTATAAAATTTCTTAGCGGTAGCATCTTCCCCATCCACAAGAACCAAAGCCTCTTCCCCATTTTCTACTTCTTCCTGACGACGAATTAAAACAAGCTACCCATCCAATTATATATACTAATGGGTTTATACTATCCATAATTAATACAACAAAAATCGTTATAAAGTTTAAAAACGCGCTTGATTGAGTGACTTAGAGATTCCTGGCTTCCATCTAAAGAGTCAGGTAAAACCATCACGAATAATGGTTTTAGGTGAATACCGAACGGAATCCGTTGGAACCAATAAAAATGGGACATTCCTTACTCTAGAGGAATACCAGTAAATCTGAAAGGTGTGTCCCATATCATTGAACCATAGCTAAGGATGGAAGCCTGGAATCTCTTGAGCGAAATATCGCGCCCCTGTTAAGAGCCTCCCCGGCGAGGGGCGACTTTTGCTCAGCTTTTCGTCGTTGAAAAGCCGGAATTATATTTTTAGACCTTTCATGCATTAAGACATACCTTCGCATCAAGGGGACTTGAAAACGGGATAAATCCAAAAGTAATGCAGGAGATTTTAGGACATACAAGTATAACGATGACATTAGACCTTTATAGCCATGTATTGCCAGATATTAAAAAAGATGCTATAAATAAACTTAAAGATATTTTTAAATGTACTACATAGTCTTATACTACACATTAGTTTGAAAGTGCGAACTATGAAAGAAGAAAGACATTGAAAACAAGTAGTAAAACTGATATTGACACATATTGGAATCATAATACAGTCTATCACAAATGGTTATTATCACATGTCAAAGGAAGAAAAAACGTATTAGACGTTGGATGTGGTGATGGACTTTTAGTTTATAGACTATCGAAGGTTTGTGACCAAGTAATAGGTATTGATACGCATAGGCCCAGTATTGAGAAAGCGAAACAAAGATTGTACAATACAAAAAACACTTCGGTTATCAATGTAGGATTTGAGAATTTTAAGGGAGAACCTCACACCTTTGATGCAATTATTTTTGTTGCATCATTGCATCATATGGATTTGGATTTCTGTATAAAAAAATCTGTAGAACTTCTTAAACCAAGTGGCAAATTACTTATAGTTGGTTTAGCACACCCACAAAGTGTTTTTGATTGGATTATTAAGATTGGTCGCATATTACCTGTCAAATTAGGGGATTTATTTCACGATGTAAAAGGTGATGTTGGCGCACCAATAACAAATGCAAAAGAAAGGCTCGGAGATATAAGAAAAATTGCAAAAGAAGAATTACCTAACGCAAAAATAAAACAAGCATTGTATTATCGTTATTTGTTGACTTGGGTAAAGCCAAATAAGTAGATGGGACAGTTTCTTACTGTTAGAAAATTATAAGAAGCATAATCAACAGTAAGCTTATTGCACATTGTTTATATTTTACGAATTACTTTAAATATTAAAATAGATTGGGTTGGTGTAAAATTGGTGTAAAAACAAAGGGTTTGCAAGAAATCAATTCTTGAAACCCTTTACTTATTTGGCGTCCCGGACAGGAATCGAACCCGCATCAGTGGAACCGGAATCCACTACCTTATCCATTAGGCCACCGGGACATATCATTACTACCAATATATTATAACAGGATTGAAGGTATTTACAACTGTAATTCAACGGAAATTTGTACTATTCATATATTATATATTCCCAATCAGTAGTTATACTCAATAAGCTTTTAATATGCAAAAACACCCTGAAAGCTTTGATATGCTCTCAAGGTGGTTTTTATATATCAAAATTATCCTTTATCTTCAGTTAAAGTTACACTCAAAGTTAGAGTACTTCCCTTGCGGTATACCGTAAGCGTTACTACATCACCCGGTTTATGCTTGCTCATCTGGGCTTCCAGATCGCTGAACGAAGTTAGCGCTTGTCCGTTAAACTTGGTTATTATGTCTCCGCTTTTTACACCTGCTTTATCAGCGCCGCTCAGTAAGGTAACCTCCTGGACCAAAACTCCGTTGGGTAATTTGTTGACCTTGGCAATCTGGTTATTATATCTGGTATCAATAGATATTCCTAGCAATGGCCTTCCCGGTACATATTTATTGGTTATAAGTTGATTTGCAATCTCTTTTGCGGTATTTATGGGTATTGCAAATCCTATGCCCTCAAAACCGGTCTCTTCAATCTTTGCAGAGTTGACACCTATGATCTGTCCCTGTGAGTTAATAAGGGCTCCTCCGCTGTTACCCGGATTTATTGCGGCGTCAGTCTGAATCAGCTTCATCTGGCTGTTGCCTTCTCCTTCGATTGTCCTGTTCAATCCGCTTATTACACCTGCAGTAACCGAACCCATAAATTCCAGTCCTCCGGGGTTGCCTATAGCCACTGCCAACTCTCCAACCTTGATTTTATCCGAATCACCCAATTCCGCTACCGGCAGATCTGTTGCATTAATCTTGATTACCGCAAGATCGGTATTGGAATCTCCACCTATGTACGTTGCCTTATATGGGGTATTCTGCTGGTTTGGAAGATATACATCAATCCCACTGCCGCTGCTAATTGCTTTTGTTGACTTATTAATGGCATCCGAAACTACATGGAAGTTAGTCAATATGTATCCGTCATTCCTTATTATTATTCCCGATCCTTCATCAGAACTTTGATTCTGTCCTGAAAAGAAATCGTTGCTTACAAATTGAACACTTATACCTACTATTGAAGGGCTCACCTTATCGGCTACATTAGTTACAACAGATTCAGGCTGAGTAATGTCTGACAGCTTAGTATATATATTACTGTCCGAATTCTGAACGGAAGCCGTCTTTGCTGCGGGTAATGCATTAGATTGGACAATTGTCTCCGGCTTTACGAAAGAAAATATGCCAAACGAAATAATCGATCCGATCAATCCGGCGGCAACAAGCTGTGTAAATTTCAAAAACCCCTTTTTTCTGTCTTTCTTCTTTTCAACAACAATATTATTCTCTTCTAATAACATTCATTTAACAACTCCTTTCGGTAAATATCATAAGTTTTCATAATCTTTTTATTAAAGTATAACTTTCAAATTTGTACTAACTATGAAAAAATTATTAAAATTTTATTAATACAAAAATATGCAAAAAGTATCTAAAACAAGCCTGGAACGCCTGTTTTATTTCCCTTGACTTCGATTTACCCTATTTTTCAATATAGTTTGATTAAAGTAGTTTATCTTCTTTTATCTGAGTTTTTCATTTAATTACTTGATTTGACACACAAATGTAATAGATATATAATTTTTAACGTTCACAGTCATTGCGATTTAATCAAAATTTAATCAAATCGTAATGAACATGAAGGCTGAATCCCCCTTGTAAGGGGTACGGAGGAACCAGTTTAATGGGGCTAGTCCATCCATAAGGATGGTAGGGTGATCCTATTACCCGAACCCGTCAGCTAACTTCGGAAGCTAAATAGGAGGTTGTTATGAGTAAGTTTAAAAAATTCCTTCCAATGGGCACCTATTGTGCAGTTTTTGTAACACTCTGCTCAATATTGGCCTATACTCCAGTCAGTTCAAGTTCGGGAGTACCATTACAGAATGCTGTGGCGGTTGCATCTTCCGGAGATATTAAAACATCATCCGACATAGATCCAACTACACAGGCAGTACCTAACCAGGCTGAGATTTACCGTAATTCGGTACTGGCCAGCCGCAGCGAAGAAGATTTATTCTCGGAAATTGAGGATGACAGTATAATTGCTGCTATCAACGACAACAATGTTAACGTAAGAAATTACCCTGATACTGAGCATGCCGTAGTAAAACAGCTGAGCAAGGACGATACGGTTACTGTACTCACTAAATACAAAGACTGGTTTAAGGTACAGGTCTCAAATGATATTATTGGATGGGTTAACAAGAAATTATTGGACTTTAATGATACTAAGGAATATGAAAGTGCAAACAGTTTAGTTGCTTCAATTCCCATAGAAAAACCTGATTACATAGCACCCGTTATATCGAAAGGTCAGCAGATAGTTGCTTATGCCAAAAAATTTCTGGGTGTAAGATATGTCTGGGGCGGCACTACTCCAAGGGGCTTTGACTGTTCAGGTTTTGTAAAATATGTATACAGCCATTTCGGAGTGGGCCTTAACAGAGTTGCTTCAGATCAAGCTACACAGGGCTATAAAGTTTCCAGAAGCAACCTGAAACCGGGAGATCTTGTTTTCTTTGATACAAACGGCGGACGCAATGATATATCTCACGTAGGGATCTACATTGGAAACGGGAACTTCATTGAAGCATCATCAAGCTATTCTCACCATAAAATAATAGTCGCAGATATGGATAGCGGTTCTTATGCACATCAGTTTATGACTGCAAGAAGAATATTCAAATAACACATATGGATAAAGTCCACTATATTAAATGTAGTGGACTTTTTATTTTCAGTAAATTATATCCTCGGTACCTCAAAAAGTATTATAATTAATTCTTTAAGATGTAGCTATTTCAGTAGTGGAAGATATAAGTTACTCGATATGAAACTCAGCGCCGGCAATAGAAGCAAGCTCCAAGCGTAAACAGCAATAAAGGCTCCTATTTTATTTCTTCCTTCCAGCTTGTAAACAACTCCGGCTCCCCGGACTATTATTGCGCAGAACCAGACATTAACCAATGTATCAAGTACACTCGGCGAATAGGTATAATCTGTTGAACCGCTTCCTCCGCCACCAAGTATTATTGATACAATGTTTATAAGTAATATTAATACATTGGCAGCTGTATAAATCTTTATAAGTTTTACCAGATTTCCACCGCCGGATATGCTTACATCCTTCTTTGAAATTCTATTTAATAAATCACCTAATGGTTTACAAAACAAAAATGCATCAATCAATCCAAGAAAAATAATAAAAGCAGTTGAAACTAATATGTTTGTAGTTACTACCGAACTGCTTTTACCGGTAAAAAGCTTATGAGAATTCTGAGAAATATAAGGAAGCAGGTCGTTTATCCCAACCAGAATAAAGGCTATGTATAAGGTACTTCGTTTACTTTTTATACCTTGATAGAAGCTCTTTGGCAGTAAAAAAATATCAAGCAGCTTAAGTTCGTTCATCAATAATCTCCTCTATTGCTAACCATAACAAAAATAGAATCTAAAACCTGATAATTTGAGATAACATAATGAAAGATTCATTAAATATAATATATCTTTACAAGCCCAAAATCAATTGCATTGATAGGATTGCCGGAAATGTCCGTAGAGCCGGATCTCTTCATTAAAAGCAAAAGCCGGGATAAATATTCCCGGCTATAAGTTTTTTTAATCAGAATAATCTGGACAGTACAAATATCAAAAACGCAACACTGCAAATAAGTACAATATTTATAACCACATTGGTTATAAACTTCCTCTTAAGCTTATTTGGCCTTTTAGTAGGATCTATAATATTTATACCCCTGTTTTTGCATTCACATATGTAGTTATTGATAATTGATTCTGCTTCCTTAAGCAGGAATTCATTATCTTTCTTTTTTCCTTTTTTTATTTCTACTGCCTGGGTATTGTCTCCTGAAGGAGCAGGATCGGTTTTTAATATTAAAATAGCCTCTTCAATAAAGTTTGATGGAATATCTTTTATTACAACTATTTTTCTTGTATTTCCATTCACATTACAAATCCTCCGAAAAATGTATTCCCTATTATTTTTTCTAATTGAATGGAAACTATACAAGAATATTTAAATTATATTCTTTTCCATACCTTGGCAACTACTACCATCATATCATCGACAGGCCTACCTCCTGAGCTTCCATATGCCTCATCAAGTATCCTGTCAGCTATCTCCTGGGGATTTGTGCTGGTTATACTCTTTATGACACTTACAAGGTCCTTTTCTTCAGTCTTGCAGTTTCTCAGAGAATCTATGACCCCGTCAGTAACCATTATTACAAAATCCCCACTGTTAACTTTTTTATGCACCAGTTCTACTTCAATATTACTTAGTATTCCTACAGGCAACGAGGCTGATTTAACAGTCTCAACAACGTCACTACCTTCTCTTTTAATATATGTAGGTACTGCACCTATTTTTACAAATTCCACATCTCCTTTATAAAGATCAATTATTGACATATCAATAGTGGAAAATGAATCGTCACTTGATTTTAGAACCAAAATAGAATTAATTAATTTTATTGTAGTATCCTTATCAAACCCGGATTCCATGAACTGTTCCAGAAGGTTTACAGTTGCTTTGCTCTGTACAGAAGCCCTTTGCCCGGAACCCATCCCATCGCTTAAAGCAAGTATATACCTTCCATCACCGGTATTCATGAAAGTATAGCTGTCTCCTGATACTGCATCATCATACATTGACATTTTTGAAACACCTGTAGTAACTCTGAAAATTTCCTCTTCAACAAGTCTTAGGGTACAGATGTCATTCCTTGAAGAGTAGCTGCACTCTCCTATTTCTTTTACCATCTTTCTACCGACAATTCCTGTAACAACTTTTTCTATATTACTGACGCACACTCTTTTACCCCCGCAGCCTTTGTGGAAAATCGTGATTTCGTACTTTCCAAACTTATTTTCTAATACAATTACTTGACTTGCCTTAATACCTGCTCCATTCAATTCCCCAAGAATCACGTCTTCTATATCACTTCTAAAATGTATTTCAGTATTGATTTCAGAAGCAAGATTGTATATTACCTTTGACAATCCCTCCAATTGCTGTGATATCAGATTTCTACTTTCGCCGATTTTACTTTTCCAGACCATGTCAATTCTGAAAATTTCATAAATATTATTGACCTCTTCAGCAAATTCACAGATTCTCTCACACCTTTCAAGGAAATAGTCCGGAATATCGGACTGTTCGATCCTGCCTTTACTATCAAGCTTTTCAACTATTTTGAACATAACCTGGTATGTATTATAGAAATTTCTGTCCCAGCAGTACATGCAAAGACTGCAGTTCTTACAAACCTTATCTGCCACCCTGTCAAAAAGAGAAGATATATCCTGTTTATCAGTAACAACTTTTGTTTCTGAGATTTCTCCAAATGTTTTTGATAATTCCTTAAACGCATGTGCAAATTTATTAAGCCTTTCTATTGTTATTTCTCTGATTTGTGATGTATATGTCTTATTCCCCTCGGCAGCCCCACTTCCCCTTCTGAAGTTACCTGTAAGCATTTCTATGACTTTCTCTGGTATAATAAAGAAAATGATCACTCCGACTATAATTTCCTTAAGATATATCAATACTTCTATGGAGCCGTTCAGATAGAGGGTAATTATAGTATTGCCAAGAATAAAACCGACTACTGAACCAATTTTACCAAGATTACGAAAAACCCCTGAAAGAAGACCGCAAAACGCATATGATGCTATAACAAAAGGCGTAACTGATGAAGACATACTTACCATGAGTCCCATGGTAACACCAACAGCAGTACCGGCACCTGAACCGCAGTTATAACTTATTAGCAGTACACAAACAACAGCCATAATATTTTTTATATTAAATCCTAAAAGGATAATATTATTAAATCCAGCCAATGCAAGTGATGCCAGAATTGCTATACTGACTATTTCTTCATTAGTATAACTGTATTTTCGCTTATTACCAAAAATAGAAGGTACTGCATTTAAGAATATAAATACAAGCGCGAATGCCACAAAACCCTGAAGAAAGTTTTTCAAAACATCATATAGAAGAAAGCCCTGCAGGTATGTAGTAAGCAGCGCAGGGACAAGTACACTTCCAAAAGCAATAATGGAATATCTAACATTAATATTTGTTTTATTATTTCTGAAAGGTATATTAAATGCATTAAAAAGAAGCATTGCAGCTATTGTAATATATATCTGTTCACCTGCACCACCCGTAAACATACCAAATATTATTGCTACTGCCAATAGCATCCTGTTTACACCTAAACCGTTTACAGCAGCATACAAGGGTAGACCAAAAGGCATCATTCCCCCGAATAAAGATGCTCTTCCCAAAAGAAATCCAAGTACTAATAGAATAATATTGTTTTTTGAAAAAATACTTTTTAAGAGTCCCTTTTCACCGACATTCAACTTTAAGTCTGCCACACCTAAATTTCTATGATATGGCTCTATTTCTGTTTTCATCATTTGTACCCCCCGGTTTCGATTCTGGATTAATTTGACTGCAGAGAAGATTATATTCCCAAGGCCTGTAAAATATTTGTCATTTTAGGAATCAACAGCTTGAGAAGTTTATGACAGGTAACGCCAAAACATACCGGAAGGTAAAATTTGATTTAAAATTGAATTAAAACTAGCTATTACTTATTTAAGTTGAAAACAGTGAATTTATAAAGAAAATTTGTTGTTTTAAGTCTAAAACTTTTTTGAGAAACCGTATTAAGATTATAAAACCTAAATCGGACATACTTCATTAAATAAAAACAAAAAACGGTCTGATATAATCATATCAGACCGTTTTGGTGGGCACTATAGGGCTCGAACCTATGACCCCCTGCTTGTAAGGCAGGTGCTCCCCCAGCTGAGCTAAGCGCCCAAATTTCAGTTAATAGATTATAGATTATAGTAAAAACTTTAAATCTAAAAAAACTATTAACTATAATCTATTATCTATTAACTGCCTTTATGGTGACCCGTAGGGGATTCGAACCCCTGTAGCCGCCGTGAAAGGGCGGTGTCTTAGGCCGCTTGACCAACGGGCCATTAACATAGTTGGAGGTCAGATGCAAGGTGTCAAAATTTATAGCAGGTTATTCCAACCTCTTACATCTAACCTCCAACATGAACATGGTAGCGGCGGTCGGATTTGAACCAACGACACTTCGGGTATGAACCGAATGCTCTGGCCAACTGAGCTACACCGCCATGTGCGTGCTTATATATTGTAGCAAAAAGGTTGTTACTTAGTCAAGAGAAAAATCATTTATTTATTATTAAATTATATTCCTCTATTACCAGTCTAAACCGCAGGGTATACATTAAAGGAGTCCGGTACTTAAAATTACCGGACTCTTTTTAATGTATTTATAATTATAATTATAGACTATTCTATCTTTTGCCCGCAGTTTACACAAAAATCATTTCCCGGCGTAACACTCGAACCGCAGTTGCTACAGAACCTGGGCGGATCTTGATTAATATAAACAGGATTGTCCGCTCGTATATTAGTTACAGGTTTTGAATAAATGGAGTAAAAAATATAAGCAGCAGTACCTGCAAATCCAAGTAATATAAGATAGAAACCAATATTATATCTTACTTGCAGCAAAGAACCCGAAAGTACGGAACCCAATTCTGAGGACTCTGATTTAGACTGTCCGCTTATATTTATTGTTGAAAGTATAGTGCTGATAAGACCTAATACAGCCATTACTCCTGACAATAACAAACTTTTTCCCTTCTTCATGAAAGTAACTGCAAGAGCTACAATACCCGCTAAGAAAGCAAGAAGTACAAAGAATTGCGGTCCATAACCACTTGAAGTGCCTGATGATCCCATATCTCCAAGTCCAAGGTTATCAGCTATATGATACTTTCCGCCAAATACAAGATTTAGTCCGCTAAAGGTTTCAACCGGTTTACCGCTGCAGGAAACTGTTACAAAAGGTAAGAAGAAACATACCAGTACAATTATCAGGATAACTCTAATTATAGTTTTCTTTGAGCCAGACATAATCTACCCCCTATATGCATTTTACTGATTTAAGCAACAAGACTATAATACCATATATATCTGTGCTTATAAACACAATACTCCTATCTTTCGTCTTAATTCGCAAAAAAACAAACCTGCAGGCTTAGCTACAGGTCTGTTTTAACTGTACATATTATAACTTGTAATATTATTACATTACTACATCAACCTTATGACTCTTACCATCATTGAACACAGGGACTTTATTCCCGTTTAACGGTTTACCGTCAACCTGTACCGACTTAACTCCCTTGCATACACCCGCCGATTTCTTTATGTTAATTTCATAGGTTGAATTTCTGAACTTTCTCTTCATTGTAAAACGATTCCAATTGGATGGTATACAGGGATTAATTACAAGCCCGTCATAATCTGCCTGAACTCCAAGTATATACTTGGTAGCAGCCTGATAAACCCAGGATGATGTACCTGAAAGCCAGCTGTTCCTACCCAGTCCGAACTGAGGATGTTCATCTCCCAAGATATTCTGCGGATATACATAAGGTTCGCATTCGTATTGGTCAAGAACGTCATTTTTATATACTGGATTTATTTGTGTATAATACTGGAAGGCCCTGTCACCGTTACCCACAATTGTTTCAGCTATCATTGCCCACGGGTTTGTGTGCAGGAATATTCCTCCGTTTTCCTTTGCTCCCGGAGGATAGGTAGTTATACCTCCCTTTTCCGGAACATAACCATTATATCCCGGAGTACTCAGCTTGACTCCATTCCTTGTATTCAACATTCTATTTACCGATTCAAGAGCAATTTTTGCCCTCTTATCGTCAGCAAAACCGGACATAACACTCCAGGTCTGAGCATTGATATAGATCTTACCTTTATCATTGGAATTAGAACCAATGGGTTCTCCGTTATAATCAAAGTATCTTACATACCATTCTCCGTCCCAGGCATGTTTATTTACGTTAGCTCTAATTTCTTCATAATACTGTTCATACAAGCCCGTTTTTTCGGTATCACCTATATACTTCAGCAGATTTATCAATTCTTTAATGGCTGCACCATATAGATTTGCCGTAAACATTGATTCAGCACCTGTCGGCAGGTTTACAGTATCGTTCCAGTCTGCAAAGCCCAGAAGCGGGATTCCATGAGCTCCTACATCCTTATATGTAAATTCAACAGCACGTTTCATGTGATCAAGAACAGTCCCTGTTTCAATAGGATTATCGTTTTTGTCCTTTTCATAATAAGGAATGTCTTTTGATAGAAACTCAAAACTACCGGTTTCTTTCAGGTAGGTACATACAGCTAAAATGATCCACAGATGATCATCACTGTAATACTTCGGCCTGTCTTCCATTTCTGCCGAGTCACCTACTGATCCTTCCATAGTCAACGGATTGAACTGATGCATGGCAGACCCGTTACGCTTCTGTACGCTCAGTAATTTTTCAATAAGTACTCTTCCTTCTTCAGGAATATGTGCAAGCACACCCATAACGTCCTGTGAGCTGTCCCTGAAACCGATACCTCTGCTTGAACCGAAGCCAAGCTGGTACAAAGAAAGGTATCTTGACCAGTTCTTTGTAATATAACACTGTCTGGGATTATGGATATTCAGCATAGTGTTCATTGCAGCATCAGGAGTATCTACAACAATAGTATCGAGATATTCGTCCCAGAACTTCTTGAGCTGGTCAAATGCAGCGTCAACATTCTTAACATCACGGAATTTTTCTATGGATACTTCGTCTGCTTCGATATTTGTACATTGTCCAAGCTGGGTAATTATTGTTCTGCTTTCACCTTTTTTGATATCCCCAAGATGATGCATCAACGCACCGATGTTATCACCCCTTAAAGCCTCATAATTGCTTAACTCATCATTAAGTAGACTCAAAGGACATTTCCATGTGCCGTACCCATTATCACCGAGGAATTTGCTTCTATCCGATTCAAAAGATGCTACGGGATAGTTTGATGTAATAAAATTAAGCCTCAACTCTTTATTCATAAAGGCATATTGTGCTAATAGTTTCAGACCATCAGCTTCTTCAAAAAGCTTTGACTGCATTGTTTGAGGAACCCAGTCTGCATTAGTAAGCTGCATAAGAGCATTAAAGTGAGTATATTCAACAACGGGTATAGCATCTATATTCAGAGTGTTATCGTTGAGATTTGCAACTGTTATTTTTCTAATGACTCTGGATTCTCCAACAGGAACAAATATCAAAACATCTGTCCTTATTCCGTAAAATTCTGAAATTATCCTGCTGTATCCAAGACCGACGTGGCACTCATATTTATCATATTTATCAAGTGTAGGTACAAAGAATGGTGAAAATATTTTATAGGAGCCATTTTCTTTATACCTTAAGTAAAGTGTTTCACCTTTGAAATCTGAATCTGGCATTTGAGGTATGTACTTTATTATTCTGTTTAAAGCCGGGTCACCCTTACAAATAAGTGAACCACCTGTGTTATCTACAAAACCTCCGAAGCTTAAACCGCCGATATAATTTATCCATTTAACCGGAGTCTTGGGGTTCGTAATAACATATTCCCTGTTTTCATTATCAAATAAACCGTAATTCATAAGCTATCTCCTACTTATATGTAATTATGAAAAGGTGATAGCCTACTTTTATGTAAGCTATCACCATAATAACAATTTATAGTATTAACCTTTTACAGCTCCGGCAGTAAGTCCGCCGATTATATATTTCGAAGCAAATATGAATACAATCATGATTGGTACAACCGATATTGCAAGTGAAGTATAAACAGCTCCGAATTGGTCTCTGTAGAAACCATTAACCATGTATGTCATAATCGGAACGGTATACCTGTCTTCCCTCTGCATTATAACCAATGGAGTGAAGAAGTTGTTCCATGAAGTTATAAATGTGAATATGGACATGGTTGCAATTGATGGAGTTATCAAAGGAAGAACTATCCTGTTAAATATCTTGAACTCACCACAGCCATCCATACGCGCCGATTCTATGAGTGAATTGGATATGGCTCCTTCTATATAACCTCGTACAAAGAATACAAGATTGGCATTTGCCGCCATTGGAAGTATCAATGCAAGTGGGTTACTGATAAGGTGCATTGCGTTCATCAACTGATAGAATCCGATTATACCCAATTGTGGAGGAATCATCATTGTTGCCATAACAGCCCAGAACAAAATGTTTTTGCCCCTAAACTTGTATTTTGCGAAGCCATATGCTGCTAGGGAACCAAAATATGCGGATAAGAGTGTTCCGAAAACAGATATTATTACACTGTTTTGGAAACCATACCAATATCTTGGTGTATTTTTCATTATTACTTTGTAGTTGGCAATCAATTGGTCACTTGGTAAAAGATTTATTTTTGCTCCAATATCATAACTACTATGGGTAGCATTTATCAACATCATGTAAAAAGGTATAAAACATATTAGTGCCAAAACTATCAAACCAACATACAAGAATATTCTGCTTGAACTAAAGTTTTTTCCTCTATTCAAAGAAACTTGTCTGTTTGTCTTTATTTTTACAGCCTCATTCGCCATATTAGTCACCCCCTTAATCGATTGATACATCTCTGTTAATAAATTTAAATGCGATAATAACGAATATTGTCGTCAAAATACAGAGACCCACACCTATTGAAGCTCCATAACCATAATTGTTTGCTTGGAAAGTCTGACTGTACAGGTACATACTGATAGTTTGCGCTGAATAATCAGGCGCACCAGTACCGCTGGTCAACATGTATGGAACATCGAATATTGCCAAACCACCAATTATTGAAGTAACTATATTATAAAGAATTGTTGGTCTCAAGCTTGGAAGAGTAATATAGCGAAATTTTTTCCACCAGCCTGCACCGTCAACATCTCCGGCTTCATACAGTTCCTCAGGTATAGCTTTTATACCTGCCATAAAAATAATCATACTATATCCGAACCACAACCACCAAAGTAAGAATGAACACAGGAAACGAGTCCAGAATATCGATCCAAAAAAGTTTGTTGCTGAATCAGTAGTTGAAATTCCTAAAGATATCAACAAATTATTAACCGTACCACCCTGCCATGCAAACAGCTGGAAGAATAGACCTGCAATTGATACTGCAGTTACCAGAGCCGGGAAAAAGTAAACAGCTCTGAAAATGCCTTTGCCTTTCAATTTCTTGTCGTTAAGAACCACAGCAAGAATTATTGCAAAAATCATCTGTGGCGTTACAGCGAAAAGCCATATTTTAAAAGTATTTAGAATACTATCCCAGAAAAAGTGATCTTTTACCAGGTGTTTAAAATTGTCTATTCCTATAAATGCTGGTGCAATAGTACTTCCATCCCATTTTGTGAAGCTCAGGTAAATTGAATATACCAAAGGATACGCTGTAAATAACAGCATTGCCACAAAGAACGGAAAAATGAAGAAGTAACCATATCTGCCATACTTGTCATCAATCTGTAATCGTTTGAGCAAAATTATCCACCCCCAGAATTTCTTAATAAAATCGTAGCCATAATAACTCAAAATAATATAAATAAATCTATAATAAAATTTTATTATTTTCCCAATTTAATTTGAAAAAAACTGCCCTATTGTCCCTATAGGAGCAACAGGGCAGTTCCAAAACCAATTATTCTATAGTCAAATCAGGATATTTAGCTTTAACTGCATCTTTGAATTTCTTGATAGCGTCTTCTTTGGTCTTTGTAGTTCCATTGAAGAAGTCATCAGTTGCAGTCTGGAATGCAAGGTTGATAGTATCATCTTTATCAGTGAACAATGCACCGTTAATCTTAGCTACATCATCAGCAGTCCATACTTTGTAAGGATTCTGATTTACAGTCTTGTTGATGAAGGAATCATCATTTCCGAGTTCGCCGATGAGGTCAGTGTTGTTGATGAAGTCACCGGTCTGTTTAGCCCATGCTTTGAGGTGATCAGGATCGGAAGTATACCACTTAACAAGTCTCCAAGCAAGTTCTTTGTTCTGTGACTTGCTGTATACACCAAACCATGTGCCGCCCCAGAAATAAGACCAAGGACCTTTTGCCAATCCCCATCTACCCTTGTCAACGTTAGCCTTATCGTTGGTTGCAATTATGTAAGGAATTCCCCATGTAGGAATAGCATACATAAATGTTACATCATCAGCAAAGGAAGCTGTCCAAGGATTCTGCCAAGCTTTCTTACCTGCATCATATTTTCCGTCTCTAACTTTCTTCATAACGTCGATGAATGTAGTCATCATAGGATCTAAGATAAGCTTGTTGTCTTTTACCCATGCATCTGCACGAGCGCCTCTAGCCATCTGGTACAATTCATCCTGGCTAGGAATGAGTTTTGCTTTTCCGCCACTCTTGTCAGAAAGAGTCTTAGCAACTTCTAACATCTTGTCAGGAGTTGAAATCATGTCTGAAATCTTTGCAGGATCATCAGTACCGAGATATTTAGTAGCCATATCTCTCTTGTATCCTACAGCACCAGGAGTTGCCTGATGTGAAAGTGCTCTGAGAACGCCCTTTGTATCAGTACCAATCTGTACTGTGTAAGGAACCATTTTACCAGTTACGTCTTTTGCGTTGTAAGGAGCAGCGCTGAGATCGTCATAGCAGTCAGCCAAGTTAACAAATCTTGTAACGAAAGCTGATTCTGCAGGGATGATATCAGGAACACCACTGCCTGACCTTAAAGCAGCAGTAAGTTTAGTCTGATATGCAAGGTTAGTATCGATTGTAACCTGGAGATCGATTTTAACCTTCGGGAATTCTGTCTGTAATGCTTTCTGCAATGTAGGTCCATCAGACTGATTGAAGTGCCACAATAAAATACTACCTGATAAATCTGCATCGCTAGTTGGTGCAGCAGCTGTGCTAGCTGTAGGTGCTGCTGAAGAAGCAGGAGCAGCTGTACTTGTGCTCTTGTCAGATGAGCTTCCGCATCCAACAACCACTGTAGCAAACATGAACACGCAAACTACCATTGCCAAGACCTTAATGAGACTTGATTTTCTCATTTTCTAACCATCCTCCTTGTATATTCTTTTTTTTTATATTAAATTACGTAACTTTATGTGACCATAAAGTCAGCGCAACATAATATCGCCGAGCAAACAAAAAATCTGCCGTCGAAGTCATCACACTGTTTGAAAAATAAAGGAGGCCCATTATTCAAATCACTTTAATTTAAATAAAAGGCGAAACTGAATCTATACTATGATTTTATAAGAAAAAGGACTTATAAAAAATGGAGACTATTGCACTATTGTGTACCAGGTTGTTTACTTGGGAATGCAAATAATTACAACAAGATTTTGCAACGTTTTATGTCCTTTCTGAGCCTTTCATTTGTTGAAGCATGTACACAATGTGTGCTTTAAGCAAGTCATCCAAATTTATTATTTAAATTAAACTTAAGTTACTAAATTTGTAGGACAAGATTTTCTATCTGCTTTGTGCAATATTAGATACCTCATGCATTAATTTGAGTTTTGCAGTTCCCTATATTCTGTCGGTGTAACACCTACATATTTCTTAAAAAGCTTTGAAAAATAGTGAGCATCAGGTATTCCCACCATTTCCGCGATTTCATATGCTTTATACTGTACATCCTTCAGAAGCTCTTTTGCTTTTTCTATTCTTATTTCATTAAGATAGTCTACAAAATTCTTTCCCAATTCCTTTTTAAACATCCTGCTTATATAATACGTACTTACATAAATGTTCCTGGCTACTTCATTCAAAGTAACTTGTTCATTATAATGTTCCTTAAGATAATCAATAGCCTTTCTCAATATAAGTTTGATGCTTCTGTTATTAAAACTGTTTACTTTGGAAGCTACACTTACCGAGATCTCCTCCATCAATTCATTCAGATCCTTGATTGATTCGCACTTCTGTATAAGATTATATAAACTTCCAATATCCCTTTTGGGGTCTATTTTCTTGTCATTGTCCGCAACTGATATTGATATCCGGATATTATTAATGGATGATATTGTATTCCAATAAAAATTCCTTAAATATTCCATGCCTATCTTTTCAGCAGCATCGGTTACATAGCTGAAAATTTCATCAAGCTTACTTTTTACAGCTATCAAATTGCCGGCTTTAATTCCTTCAATCAGGATTTTCTGATTCTTCTCAAGTATAGAGTAGTCATCATATTTGAAGAAGGAATCCAAATCCTTATAAAAAATTACCGAATTATTTCCTATATAAAATTTGTGTTCAAGCGCTTCCTGACATTCTCTCAGCTTTTCAGGCAGCTGTAGCGGCCCTGTTCCTTCTTCACTCACTGCCAGGGTTATTGTAAAGCCAAAGCAGTTTTGTACTATTTCCTGAAGATATGTGCATTTACTGCTTATATCCTCAAAGCATTCGGTTGTTTCCCCAAGCGGTTCAACTATAAATGCAATAAGATTATTATCGAGTGATATGCTCACGACTCTAAACTTATCTGAAAATACTTCATCAAATGAGTTAATAATTCCAAATTGATAAAGGTGTTTATTATACTGCTCGGTTTTTGAATCGGCCTTGCTCTCGCTTTCATTTTCAGCGATGATCAGTGCAAACTTTCCTATATCTATATCGAGTATTTCCAGATTGGCGCCAATTTCAGTATCATTTGTACTGATTTCATACATTATATTATATAAAAGCTTTTCTCTTAATATCGGTATGTTTTGTTCAAATATTTTCTTGAACTTTCCGAATTCAGCATCCCTGTCCTTCTGGAATTTCAATTCCTTAACCGCTCTTTTTATAACCGAATTAAGTTCCTCTATTTTTGTGGGTTTCAGGAGATAATCAAAAGCACCCAGCTTAATTGCCTCCTGTGCATATTCAAAGTCTCTGTAGCCCGTCATAATGATAACCTTACTTTGAGGTATGACATTCTTTATTTCTCTTATCATTGTCAGCCCGTCTACTTCGGGCATTTTTATATCTGTTATTACTATATCCGGATAAAGCTGACTGATAAGCTTATACCCCTCCATACCGTCAGAGGCCTCACCACAGACATCACAGTCAAATTGTTTCCAATTTACCGCATTACGCAAGCCTTTTCTAATTATTGATTCGTCATCAACAATCAATACCTTAAACACTTGTTACCCCCCCTTGTACACTAATATTCGCGAGGAATCGTCACAATTACTTTGGTATATTTTCCTGCTTCACTTTCAATTCTCAAACCATATTTATCACCAAAGAACAATTTGATTCTTCTATTTACATTTTCTATTCCGATACTTTTCGACCGTTTCTTGCCCAGGTTCTTAAAGTATACATCATTTGTCTGTGACAGATTCTCATTGATATGCTTGAGTTCTTCGTTCTCTATACCAAGACCGTTATCAATAACTTCTATTTTCAAATCATTGTACAATCCGTATGCAGTAAGCTGGATTACTCCTTTTTCCCTTATCCTGTCAATGCCATGATAAACGGCATTTTCAATCAAAGGCTGAATAAGCAGCTTGGGAATATTGATATTTTTAACATCCTCCTGTAGACTCTTGTGAAATTCAATCCTATCTTCATATCTCCTTTTCATTATTGATATATAATTATCTATATAATCAAATTCTTCCTTGACTGTAATCAGTTTATCATCTCTTCCGATACTGGCTTCCATTAATGACGCAAGTGAAGAGACTGTTTCACTTATTTCAGGGACATTGTTGAGCTGAGCCATCCAGTTGATTGATTCAAGCGTATTAAAAAGAAAATGCGGATTTATCTGCGCCTGTAACGCTTTAAGCTCTGCTTCCTTCCTTGTAAGCTGTTCCAGGTATATTTCATTCATCAGATAATCTATTTCTTTTGCCATTTCATTAAATGATTTATTTAAATATCCGATTTCATCCTTCCTATCGTCTTTAACTTCTGTTACGCTCTCGCCTTTTTCGAGCTTCTTCATACTCTTGACAATCCTGCTTATAGGTGTTGTTATATCAAATGCAGTATAAATGCTTAATACCGAAAGTAAAAGTACCGATGCTATACATAATATCACTACCCACCGGCCAAGTACACTAACTTCCTTGTATAACGTACCCAATGAAATATAGGTGACTATATGCCAGTCAGGTTGTTTCATTGAGATATAGGATACCAGAAGGTTTGTTTTACCATCGGTGTAATAACCTTTTTTATTTGCCATGGTTTTTGGCAGAATACTGGTTAAAAGGTCTTTCTCTCCAGGATTCTTGCTTACAATTGTATTACCGTTTCCTGTTACTATTGCTACATTTTGTACATCGGAAGAATTCAGGCTTTGATAAACCGTTTCGAGAAACTCTTTTTTTATCATTATGACCTGAAGCCCTATTTCACGGAAAGTATCCCTGTCGTATATTGTCCTTGTAAGATAAACATTATTGACCTTCCCGTTTTTCATGTCAACATACCATACAATCTTACCGCTGCCTTTTCTTGCCTTTTGGAGTATGTCGTTATAGTTCATGTCATATCGTATACCTGTTTTTTCGGTATTATTGTCATAAGGATAATAATCCCCTTTATTTGTAACCATACAAACTGCCTGGATTTCCTCCCTCCTTGACAATACGAATTTCTTGAGTACATTATTAATCTCATTTTCCTTTTCGTATCTGTCAATGGCACTCATATTTTTTGTGGCGGCATCTTTCAAAACAGCATATATGGTTTCGTCATAAAGCAAATAATCAGATAAGGTTGATATGTTGGAAACATAATCATCCATTCTGAGTTCAATCATTCTGAGGATATCCTGCGAATATGCCGTAAATTTGTTTTGAATTATGTTAGAAGATATTTTGTAACTGATGAATCCAATTAAAATTAACGGTATAATTATTTGAACATATAGAACCAGAAGCATCTTACTTCTAATCGACAGGTTTTTATACAATCTCTTGGCTTTATTCTCCAAACCTATATCCCTTCCAATCGGTCATTATAAGTTTAATTCTCCTGCTCTCCGTAATTATATAAATTTGCAGCCTGATCCCAAAGCTGCTGCGGGGTTTCCTTGTCTTCAAGAACATACGGGAATCTTTTAATAATGGTATTTTCCCATATGGTTCTATCTACATAATGATCAGGAGGCCCTATCAATTCATCTGCCTCTGAAAGCAACTGACGCCCTTTAACCATAAGCTTGCTGTAATTTACCATACTGGTGTCAATTTTAATATTACAGAGCATCCCTGTCTGTTGTGCAAATTTATAGGCTGAGTTTTTTGAGGTCAGCTCTTTCAGCAGCCTGATTGATGCTTCTCTTTTCTTCGGGTCACTCCATGCTGAAGTACTCATATAAAACGTTCCGTTGCCCAAGCCGTAAACTAGTGAATTCTTAGCCGATTGCCCTCCCTTTATATATGGAAACGGTACTATATCCACGTTCGGATCATTTTTTACCGTGCCTATAAACCATGAGCCCTGCACAATCATTGCCGCTCTTTTTTGAATAAAAAGGTTATTTCGTTCTGTATCACTCATTGTATATGCATTGGTAGGAGTCGGAAAAGCATGGTTCTTCTTCAGGTCCTTCATATAATCCATTGCATAGACAAAGCACTTGTTATATTGTTTATACTTGAAAGGAATCTCAACATCCTGTTTCCCTCCAAGTTTTGCAACTATGTTCTGATAGATATAAGAACCTTCCGGAGAAGAATTATAAGCTATAGGTATTATATTTCCTTTATAAAATTTATTGGCAGCATCCAAAAGTTCATCATAGGTTTCGGGTATTTTTACATGAAAAAACTTGAATAAATCGGTATTTACAAATAAGCCTTCATAAATTATTTCAAAGGGAAGGCCATATATCTTGTCGTTATAAGTGGTAAAATTCCACATATTATCATTGAAACTATCCTTCCAGATCGGATCGCTGTTGAGAACTCCGGTAAGGTCTGCAACCTTTCCGATATCTATAAGCGTCCGTATATCCGATCCAGGCCAGATTCCAAAAACATCAGGGTCATTACCCGATGCAAAGTCCGTTTTGATTTTTGGAAGGAAATCGCCTCCGAAAAGTGACTCGTTTACAATATTTACGTCAGGGTTTTCGGCATTGAATTTATCCAATATCTCCTGAAGCGTATCGGCGTTTGTATCAACACCGCCCCAGCTGCTGATAAAGCGTATGGTTACCTTGTCATCCTTTGTTGTAGTAGAATCCGGTACAACAACATTAACCTGCGAAGATTCACAAGAAACAAGAGTAACCGAAAGCAAGATTACCATGGCTAAAACGGCAGCTTTTAGCCTTAATGCCATAAAGTCCCCCTCCAACATAAAAAACAATACCTTATATAAGATATTTAAAATGAATCTTTTTGTCCAATATCGATTATATACTATTTGTATAAAATTGAATAGGAAAAATAATCACCTGTTTATGTTAATAGTGGGATATATTATTTGACATGTTTTTTTAATTTTGGGGCTTAATTTAATATAGGATTGTTCATTAAGGAGAATTTTTTATGCCTCTAAGTATTCTTATTACGGTTTTGAGAACATTTGCCGCCTTTTTTGTTGCCTTAACCATAGCTAGATTTATAGGCAGGAAAACAATTGGACAAATGACCTTTTTCGATTTTGTAGTAGCAGTAACTCTTGGCTCTGTTACAGCAAATGCAGCTATCGGGCTCAATCACCAATTTTACTCGGTAGTTACGGTACTTATATCTTTAGGAATAGCAGAAATCATAACAGCTTTTCTAAGGTTAAAAAATTTGCGTTTTAGTAAGCTTGTGAATTCTGAACCTGTTACTGCTATAGAAAACGGGCAGATTATTGATAAAAACCTGAAAAAGACCAGACTGACTTTAACAGACTTAAATATGATGCTTCGTTCAAAAAATATATTCAATATAGCTGACGTTGAATTTGCTATATTGGAGACCAATGGCGAGCTTTCGGTTCTTCCAAAGTCACAGAAACAGCCGCTGACTCCGTCAGACCTGCATATGCCAACGGAATATAAGGGGCTGGACAGGGATATGATAGTTGACGGTAAAATCATGTATGAGAATCTCAAGGCTGCAAAGCTTGATGAAAAATGGCTTCTTAACGAGTTGCAGGCAAACGGTATTAACAGCTCCGGGGAAGTTTTTTTCGCAGCTTTGGATACATCTGGATATTTATATGTTTCAAAGAGGCGAAACACTCACGAGGATGAAGGTCATTACGGAATAGAATAAAACATATTAATTTAAAGGTTCGTTCCGGAATTTATATCATCAAGAAGCTGTTCCATTTTGTTCGAATTCTTATAAATGATTTCTGCATACTTGCTTTCCTCATCCATTCCGGATCTGCTTTTTATATCAGTAAGTATTTCAGCATATCCTTTTATAATTGCACTTGAATTTTTTAGTTCATGAATTAAATCAGCCATTCTTTTTTGATTTTTTAAATTAATTTCTTCTGTTAGAGACTTTTCGGAAAGCAGGCTGCCGGATAGCTTATTCATGTTTTTATATATGTCTCTGTATATACCCTTCTCAGCTACCGGGCTGTAATCACCATTAACAACGTTGGTAAGTCCTTCAATTACATCGTTATACGGCAGTACCCGGCTGGCATAAAAGTAACCTATAATTGCTATCAGGAAAAAGGTTATTATCATTGATGCAATTTTAAAGTTATCCCAAGCTGTAAAAAAAGAAAATATCCGGTTTACACTTAAGTAATTTACAGCTAATACTCTCGGTATTCCCATTATGTATGTATAATCTAAATTCTGAACCTTCCGGTCATTATTTATAATGGAAATTGAATAATTTTTTGAATAGATATCCAGATTTTCTTCGGCAGACAATTTGTGTATGATTTCCTTTTGCCGGTTAATATTGACCTTTGCAGGGAGTAATCCAGGTTTATTGAAGCTGCTTAATTCCTGCGCATTTTCATCCAGAAATATTATCCAACCATTAATTTTGTTAAGAATATCCTGAAGCTTCGGGTTAAGCCTTGGAACACCATTGACTATGGTTATATTACCCGCGAATCTATCAATATCTTCTGCCCCCAGCGGACTTACATACTCTCTTCCTTTTGTTTGCCAATACAACGATGAAAGAAAGTTATTCAATACCTCAAATGTCATAATTGAAAAGAAAGCCAGTATAATAAATAAAACTGCAGTTTTCCATTTCATCAGGAACAACTCCTTCTAATTATTGGAAATTATAATCAAAATCCTTAATCTTTATCAGTGAATTAATGATTCAATCCATATTCAAGCAGCTTGGTTGAATCTCCCCACTCCGCCTGCTCGGTATCTTTCATAACAACGGCAATAACGCTTTTGCCATTTAAAGCTGCAGAAGAAACAAGGCAGTAACCTGCCTGAGTGGTATGACCAGTTTTTAAACCCGTAGCATATTTAAAGTAATATCCACTGTCAGGAACTATCAGTTTATTGGTATTCTGCCAGAGTCTTTGCCGGTTCTTAGCCTTACTGCTTTTATCAAAGGACGACCAATCCTTCATACTGAATTCCGAAGTTTTTACTACATCCCTAAGATATTTGCTTTTCATGGCTTCCCTTGCAATCAATCCAAGATCATGAGTGGTTGTATAATGCTGAGGATCATGATAACCATCGGGATTAACAAAACTTGTATCGTGTGCTCCCAATTCTTTGGCACGTTCATTCATCATCCTGCAAAAATAGGCAACCGCATCGTGTATGCTCATATCCTTTTGTCCGCTTACTTTCCGGGCTGTGTATACAGCCAAAACATATGCAGCATCGTTGCCTGACGGAAGCAAAAGTCCTTTTAGCAAGGTCTTTAGAGGTATCTTTTCATTGAAATCCAAACCCGCCTTGCTGGCGTCTACTTCTGCCAGATTTGCCTCTTCACCCACTGTTATAACATCATTCAAATTTCCGTTTTCTACAGCAAGGAGTGCAGTCATTATTTTTGTAGTGCTGGCAGGATACATACGTCGGTTGGGATTTACAGAATATATTTCTTTTCCTGTTGTTTCATCCATCAAAAAAGCACTTTCGGCAGTAAGGTTTTGCAGTTCCCTGATGTCCTGGCTTTCGGTCACGTTTACCTGAGTCTGGTTGCTGTCTTTATATGATTTACCGGAATTCTGCTTTTGGTCAGGTAAATTGAAAACAGAACCCTCACCGGTATAATTTTTTAAATCAGATTTTGAATGAATGGTGTATTCTATAACCGCTGATATCAGGGTAACCAAAACAAGCAAAATTGCCACCCTGTGAATAATAACACGAGTATTTCTTTTCATTAAGCATCCCTCTTTTCTTCTGTCCATTTAAGTTTACAGTGAGGTTCTTAATGAAAAGTCATTAAATTTATGAAGTTTTTCTTAAGATTTTAATTGTTCAGTTTTAATATAACGGTAAAAGTAGTCTGTCCATTATTACTTGATACAGATAAATTGCCTCCATGAAGATCAACAATGTTTTTAGCTATAGCAAGTCCCAATCCGGTACCGCCGGTTTTTACAGAACGTGACTGCTCTACGCGGTAAAACCTCTCAAATATATGCGGCATGGCATTTTCGGGTATTGTTGTTCCATAATTTGTTACGCTAATTAATGCACTATCATTATCGGTTTTCATGACAATATCTATTTTTTTACCTTCACTGCCATATCGTACAGCATTTGTAACAAGATTGTCGAATACTCTTGCCAGTAAATCACCATCAGCCATAATCAATACTTTTTCCTGAGGTATATTCAAGCTGCATTCCAATCCACCGTTTTCAAAAATCGGATAAAACTCCTCAGTCAACTGTTCCAGCAATTCACCCAAATTGATTCTGACAGGCCTTAATTCGATACCACCATAATTGATTCTAGTAAATTCAAACAATTCATCAATAAGCTTGTTCAATCTGATTGTTTTCTGGTATGCAATATCTGCATAATACCTAAGTTCCGCTTCATCCCTGTATCGGTTGTTCACTATGAGTCCAAGATAACCCAGTATGGAGGTCAGCGGTGTTCTCAGGTCATGCGAAACACTTGTAATTAGTTCGTTTTTGGATCTCTCGGAGTTTCTTTCCACTTCGATGGAAGTTTTAAGCTGATCCATCATATTATTAATATTTCCCGCAAGCATACCAAGTTCATCAGTAGACCTTACCGGTATTCTGACATCCAGCCTTCCCTCAGAAATTTTTTTCAGGGTCCTGGATATCTCTTCAAAGTAACTGATGCTTCTCTTTGTTAAAACATAATAGAAAATAAAGAAAAAAAGCACTCCCACAGTTATCATGCATGGCAAAATGCCTATACTATGATATGCATATCTCAGCATAGTCTGGAATGTTGAGAATCTATACAGCAGAAAAGCCATCCCGAGCAGTGCAAATGCACAAGCGACAGATAAAATGAGGCTTAACAGGAATACAAATATGATTTTCCATCTAAAACTACTTTTCAATTTTATAACCTACTCCCCATACTGTTTTAATATACTTTGGCCTTCTGGGATCATCTTCGATTTTCTCTCTTATTTTTCTTATATGGACCATAACAGTGTTATTTGATTCAAAATACTGTTCCTTCCAGACCTTTTCAAAAATTTCTTCTGCTCCGAACACCCTGCCCCTGTTGACTGCAAGAAGATATAATATTTCAAACTCAATGGGTGTTAGTGACACTTCGTTTTCATACAATACTACCGTATGGCTTTCAGGGTCTATGACAAGTCCGTCAATACATAGCTGGCCTTTATCCTTTATGCCTGTCCCTTGAGGGTTTAAATAAAGAAACCGTCTTAGCTGGGATTTGACTCTGGCTGCAAGTTCCAAGGGATTAAAAGGCTTGGTCAGGTAATCGTCCGCACCATTTGAAAGTCCCAATATTTTATCCATGTCTTCCGATTTCGCACTCAGCATTATAATAGGGATATTCCTGGTCTTGCGTATTGTCCTGCAAGCCTCAAGCCCATCCATACCCGGCATCATAATATCAAGTATTATAAGCTGAACGTCGTTTGTATCCAGAAGATTTATTGCATCTTTGGCATTGTATGCTTTCAAAACCTCATATCCTTCATTGGAAAGATATATTTCAACCAAATCTGCTATTTCCTTTTCATCATCCACTATGAGGATTTTCAATCTTTCCATTCTGTAATCCCCTAAAATCTAGTTTTTTCCATACCTATAAGTATTATAAATTTTTAATATTAAAAATAACAGACATTATTTCTTAATTTTTTCTTAAGGTTTCTACCCTGTACAAAAAAAGAAGCCCTTCGAGTGAAGAACTTCTTGGAAATCTTAAATATTACTCATATCAAGAGAAGAGTCTTTGATTCCGATTAGCATATTTTTTGTGAATTGCCACTGCAGTCAGGGTGATAAAAGAAAAGACCAATACTATAACCAATACATACAGCATATGCAATACCCCCCTGGATACCTCATACCTATATTATAAGTCGGGTCTTCCGGCAAGGACAAGCATAGTCTATTTTTTAACAGTGTTATTTATTTCCTAACAATATAAGACAATTTTTTATCAATACTGCTATAAATCTTCAATTAATGGGGAGGGTTCTCCATGAAAATATAACCCCAGTTTGTGAAGAGGTCTTGTCATAGCTACGTATAAAAGCTTTGCATCCAACTCATTAATGCCATACGTTTTACTGTCGGCATCGGCTACCATTACGGCATCAAATTCCAGCCCCTTTGAAAGATGGGCTGGGACTACTACTATACCCCCCTTGTACACCTCTTCCTTTCCGGTTACAAGATAAATTGAATCATCATATTTTAAAAGCAGCGCAAGCATTTTCATGCACTGGGCTAAGGTTTTACAAATAACTGCGGCGGATTTATATCCGTCCTTTTTCAGCTGCCCTATATACCCGGCAATATGATCTGCAATATCCTTAAAATTATCCTTCCTTATTATATTGACTTTATCTCCGTGTCTTACCACCGGCTCTGCAGTAACAAAATTCCTGCCGGGAATTTTCCCTATAACCTTATTGGCAGCCTCCATTATTTCTATTGTTGTTCTGTAGCTCTGAACCAATGTCAAAAACCTGCTGCGCCTGTCGTCAAAAACTTCTTCAGTTACATCCTTCCAATCCCTTATACCTCTGTAGGAATGGATTCCCTGGCACAAATCGCCCAGCAGGGTAAATGAGCTGTCTTTGACAATCTTTTTCAGTACATAAATCTGGAAAGCGCTGAAATCCTGAGCCTCATCTATGATTATATGCCTTACCGGCAGCTTTTCATCCATACCGTATATCTTGAATTTCAGGTATGTTATAGGGGCAATATCTTCAATTTCTACATAACCGGCTGTAAGAGTCCTGGATGTGTATTCCCTTAAGAAATCACAAAGCTCCTGATCGGCTCTGTCTGCTACAGCTTTATTGAATATATCTTCAGAACCTACAAAATCCTTGTAATATTCAAAGGGACTCAGCCTGGAGATCTTGCTTATGTAATCCCCCACCGCTCTTTTGGAATACTTTTCTATGTTCCCGGTAATCCTGTTTTTCTTGTCAATAGCTTCAATTATGAGCTTTTGTCGTTCATCGGAATCCTTCATTGTCAGTTTTAGCGTGAGTATCTTTTTGTCACAATCATCCTGAAGCTGGTTTATTATTGCATCCTTCTGCACTTTCAGCCTGTTGGACATATATTTCTTGATTTCATTGATTCTCCAAGCAAAGGGAAATTGCTTATATGCTTCTATAAAAAGCCTGTTTAATTCTTCATGTTTAAAAAGAACCTTTTTACCGATTTTAAAATCCTCTTTGGGGATAAATGACTGTTCAACTATCTTTATATAATCGTCAATTATATCCCTGAAAACCATTGATGTCTTTAACTCCGAAGATCTTCTCAAAAGCTCGTTTGTTTTGATTTCTTCAGGTGTATTGTTTGAATTCAAAAAGAGTGCCAGTTTCTCATCAGCATCCCGGATTTTGAATTTTTTACCCATCAGTTCCATTGCGAAAGCCTCAAAGGTAGTTTGTTTTACCTTTTCCACCCCTAATTCCGGAAGTACTTCGGAAATGTAATTAAGAAACAACCTGTTGGGTGCAATTATCATAAAATTTTCGGGTTCGAAATTCTTCTCGTAGGTATAGATAAGATATGCGATCCTGTGCAGGGCGATTGTAGTCTTACCGCTTCCTGCTGCTCCCTGGACTACAAGGGGTGTCCACATATCGGCTCTGATTATTTCATTCTGTTCAAACTGTATGGTGGAAACAATTTCTTTCAGTCTGTTTTCGGCACTGGCTCCCAGGTATGTTTGAAGAAACTCGTCATTTGTGGTTATATCTATGTCGAAAATCTCCTGTAGCTTACCACCATTAATGGAAAACTGCCTTTTGAGCATGATCCTGCCGTCTATGTCACCGCCGGGGCATTTATAAGATGCTTCACCAAGCCTGCTTTCATAATACAGATTCGATATGGGAGCTCTCCAGTCAACAATTATGATTTGCTGGTCTTCTTCCCTGGCAAGTGACATCTTGCCGATATAAAGCTTTTCAACCTTATGGGAACCGTCTTCCTTAAAGTCAACTCTGGCAAAATAGGGTTTGCTTCTTGCGGTCAGAAGGTTTCTTATCTTAAGGGCAAGACTGCCCTGAATAGTTGCATTTACCATATAATCTATATAACTCTGGCTGCTCTCAGAACTCATATGCTTTTTAGCATAGTCCACCTCAACATCCAGCTTCGCTTTCTTTACTTCAGCCTGATTCAGGCTCTTTTCCACATATTCCAAAGTTTCATTGCACCTTTGAGCTTCTTCCCTGTAAGAGGGATGATCTGCGGCCGGCATTAAACCTACCTCCGTAATTTCATCTATATGTTCCAATCGTAAATATCCAATAAATAAACAAGTTTTATTTTAACTTATAAGGCATGAATTATACAAACATAATTTTAATCAGCCATCCATAGCCAAATAGACGGATTAATTTAAAACTCCGTCTATTGACATAGTGCCTTTTTCCATTTCCCTGATTTCCATGAAATAAACATTTCTCGGCTAAAAGGAATAAATAACATAATAATTTTTAAATTCTTAAACTATCTCTCCTTGCTTTCCTTTTAACACTTTGTATGCTCACAGTAAGCATTCCTAAGCCCAATAGCAAGTATGCCAGTCTGGCTAAAAGGAACTTGTCACTAACAGAGAATGCAGGTTCACCGCCCGCACTCACAGGCAGGGTAATGGGGTAATTATTATAATATCCACGTCCGAAAAAGTCAAACGCCCCTGATATATGTACAAAGCAAAGCGCCAATGATACCAGCATCAGTACATAAAATAGTCCTTGATGTACGCGCCCGGCCAGAATACCCAATCCAAGAATAAACACATAACTTGGGATCAAGGTGTATATTATCGGCAGGAGAAAGGCCGTAAAATTATAATACTTGAAAAAGCTAATGTAAAAATATGCACTAATGATGAGCAGCACAGTAATAATCAGGATAAAACCTACCGTAATGGCGGTGCATCTGGTTAACATGAAGCGAATAGGATCTACCGGGGTGGCAGAAGTTATGACCTGAACCTGTTTTTCCTTTTTGGAGAAATATCTGCTCATCATAAACAGTATAGTCAAAGATATTATTGGCATAACGGTAGACAGATATGTTCCAAAGCTCCAGCCGGAGAATGGCGCAGTATAGGCAGTTCCGGCAATTATATCACTGGTTAGGGTATACCATGCATACAAGCCGTTGATTGCCAGTAATCCAATAAAAAACTTGTTGAATATCTGTCGTTTCAGTTCATATTTCAATATCTTACTCAAGCTCCAATTCCTCCTTTGTAAGGCCGCAGGCATCCAAAAAATCCTGATAGGTGAAAGGTTTTGCATATCCATTCCCGGAATTGTTTTCCTGAATCGTGCGCAATATTTTATCCATTTTTTCTTCACCGCCTACCAGTTTTTCAGCCTTCAGAATCATTAGCGGCATACGGCAATATAGGTTAGTATCAGTGTTTGCTATCTTTAAATCCGCCTGGTACCGCTCCGGTAATTTTTCAAGGTACTCGGGATGGCGGTAGTAGAAGCCACGATTTTGAGCATCCACCTTTGATTGCCAGACATCGACATAATTCTGCTTTGAGTAGAGCTCGCCGTACTTTTCCTTCATTAGGCGATATGTGGTGTATACTGTAAGTCCTTCACTGGACCAGCATTCATCGCCACCGTGGCATTCAACACCCAAGCCTCCCCACCACTCATGAATAATTTCATGAGCGAACACCTCTGCGGCATTTGCACCTTTAAGTGGATTACTTAGATTGACAGATGTAAATATAGGTTCGTCCCATTCCACCCAACCGTCACTTGCATTTCCACCTCCGGAACCATTTCGTTGCAGCAGCATCATACGCCTATTGTCAGAAAACCTTATTTTACCCTGATGGCTGGTGCAATAATCAAAAACACTCTTAATTGCATTGGGAATGTCATATGACCGCATATTTTTGTCGTATTTTGAACTGTACACTAAATCGACATTAATGCCGGCAACTGTAAAAGGAATTACACTATAGTCACACGCCGTAATCCATATATACTGGCTACACTGCACTTCTGTTTTCCAGGTTCTGGTCCCATCCTTATTGTCAGTGTGTTTATCAACAAATTTGTGTTCTACAATGGGGGTAAGCTTTGACGGCAAGGTTATTTCAAGCCAACTGCTACCCGGTAAACCAAAGCTTGTGTTACATGGCACAGAATAAGCATTATTAAGTGATACATATTCTGTCGAAACCTCAACCCCCCACCCCGTTGGTGAAAAGCACCGGAGCAAAGCCGGAAAGCCTTCATATTCGACGGTTAGAATTTGATTTTCTGCCTTTGGAAGAGTAAAAACAGTCTGTCGTTCACCGTTAACATCATTGTCCAGAGTTCTAAAATCCAATTTCTTACTTCCATAAGTTAAACCAAGAATCCTATATCCGGGATTAAGCCAGAAGCTGTCCTCCGAAATCCCATTACTGCTTGATATGGTATACTGAGCTATACCATGCACTGTTCCTGAAATGGGTTTTGCAGTAATTCTGAATGATACATTGTAACAAATGGAGTTACTTGAGCTGCTCAAGCGGGTTGCATTCATATGGTTGTAATCAAATTCAAGAGGACCATGATCAACAAAAGGCTGTCCCCGCCATAGCAATGCTCCTGCCACAACAAGTACAGCGGCAGCTATGGGGATATACACCTTACGGATGCCACGCCAAAATGAACCTATTAGATTCCTTTGATATCGGCGTATACATGTCAGAGAAAAAACAAATACTCCTCCTGCTATCGCCAGCCATAAAATCCGGGTATATAGGGTGATTCTAAAAGTATACGCATTGGAGAACCCGTCGGAATACGTTACTATTAGAGGGTTGATCCATCGGGTAAAATAGCTTTTTTGAAAATAGGGGCTGTAGCATAAATAAACGCACCCAGCATACAAAAGACCGCTTAGTTCTATGCGCCGGGTGATTTGATAAAGTGCAGCTGCTAAAATGGTGGAAATCCACCATGTAGGAATCATTATGATGAAAAAGCTGGCAAGATAAGTTGCAAAATCAAAGATATAATCCAGCTTAATTATTGTATATGGCAGGTAGATTATAGTACAAACCAGCCCTGTCAGTGTCAAAAAGCCTATCAAAGCCAATATCCTTGCCATTGCCATTTTAACTGGAGATGAAATGGAATCAATAAGCGCGTTAATTCTTGCACGGTATGTACGATCAGCTTCAATTATCGCCAGAACTGCAAATAAAACCGCACCGATTGCCGTACCCGCAAGCACAGGATTAGCAAGATATTTTCCTGACATCACTACATTTGAGCTTGGAATATAAAGAGAATATCCAAACAACGGAGTAAAAAGGCTTAGAGCCGCAACAGAAAGACATATTTTAGAATGAAACATCCGCCGCAGTTCCACTCTAAACAAGGAAAAGAGTTTCATCGTCCATCCTCCCCTTTATCAATACAATAAAGGTAGGCATCCTCCAGCGTAGGTTCAACCGCCTCTGCAAAGCTTGGCAAATGTTTGGCCACCACACGGCACTGAATGCCTTTGGCAGTGTTTACTTTAGAAACAACTTGACAGCCATCAGGAGTTTTGTCTCCGATTTGAGACACATACACGCCTACATGCCCAATAGTCTGGGCAATCAGTGCAGCAGGTTCGCCGTCAAACATAATCTGACCGTCATTGATGACCAGCACCCGATTGCAGATAGATTGTACGTCTTCAACTATATGAGTGGAGAGCAACACGATTTTATCCTGTGCCATCTCCGAAAAAAGGTTGCGGAATTTTACCCGTTCTTCAGGGTCAAGTCCAACTGTAGGTTCGTCTAAAATCAATAATTGTGTATTGCCCAGCAGTGCCTGTGCAATCCCTACACGTTGGCGCTGGCCGCCTGAGAGCGCCCCAATACGTGTTTTTCGCTGTTCACTCAGGTTTGTTTGCTCCAGGACATCTTTAATTGCTTTTTTATTGCTAATCCCTTTTAACGCAGCCATATATTCAAGAAACTGCCACACAGGCAGTTCGTCATAAAGGCCGAAAGATTGCGGCAGGTAACCCAGCGCTGCTTTCAACCGCTTTTCCTGCTTAAGGAGCGGCTCTCCATCCAGCAAAATTTCACCTTTTGCAGGTATAAGCCCGGCAATAATAAGCTTCATCAGCGTGGTTTTACCCGCTCCGTTTGGTCCCAATATACCGATCAGACTTGGGCTTTCCATTTTTACAGTAATATTCTGCAGTGCTTTTTTGCCAGAGGGATAAATCATCGTGATATTATTGGCTTCAATTTTCATTTTTATTCCTCCTATCGTATCCATTCTACCAGATAATCTGTGGAGTTTTGGTGGAGGGATTGTGTTTTTTGTGTGAAGCAATTACCCAATAAGAATAGATAGTGAGGATTCAAGAATCAGGAGGTGGGTTAAAAATGACAGTAAACCTTACTCCATTTTTACAATTTTCTATTGAATACTCTGCATTGTACGCCTCCAGAATCATACGGGTGATATATAAACCCAGACCGGTACCGGAGCCGGAATTCATGTTGACACGATAGAAAGCATCAAAGAGACGTGGAAGATGCTCTTTTGGAATGTATGCCCCGGAGTTGACAATTTCAACCCGGGTTCTGTTATCCTGATGAAATAACTGTACCGAAACCGTTGCCCCCCGCGGTGAATGCGTAACAGCATTACCTGCAATATTCCCCAGTGCTTTCCGCATTAACTCTGAATCACCCTGTATATGTATGTCAGGCGTTATATCCGGACTCATCTTAATTTCACTTGCCTCAGCTAAATCAGAGCAATCGTCCATCACTTCCTCTAACACAGCTGACAAATCCATCTGTTTATCAATCAGACTACCGCCCGCAAGATCCATTTGTGAAATAGAAAGAATCTCCCGTATAAAGCAATCTAGTGAAGCTAAAATTTCGGATGATCTAGCCAAATATTTATCCCTGTCTTTGTAAACGCCAATATTTGCTTTCATTCCCTCTAACTGTCCTATAACTATGGATATCGGGGTTTTCAGTTGGTGTGATACAGCTGAAAAAAAGAGAAGCCTTCTATGTTCCCGCTCTTTTTCAAGAGTAATCTCACCCTGAAGTGACCGGTTTTGATTATGCAATGCCGACATAGCAGCACTTAGTTGGTCAGACATATCATTCAAGCTTTTTGCCAGTACTCCGATTTCATCCTCCCGAAGGTCAGGACAGTACCAGCCAAAGTCTTGACTGGCAATTTTTGATGCTATTTTGCTCATCCTCAAAATTGGACGAACAGAATAGCGGGAGTAAAAAAAAGCTCCGCCGAATGATAAAATCAAAATTGCAGTACCTGTCCAGGGCAAGCTGCGGTTAATTCCTTCGGTGATTTGTTCTGCTCGTACCTGACTGCCGAGAACTGTAAGAATAAACTCTTCATCAGAGTCAGAAAATCTAAAGGGATATTCTTTCCCATTAATATCTGCAGTTTTGCCGGAGACGGAAAAGGTAAAAAAATCCACTTCCTTTCTCTGTGCATTCATCAAATTAATATCAGCACCTGTCTCTCTAATAAACTCAGCAAACAGTCTGCCGCTGTTTTTTGCAGGAGTTTTTCTCAATTCCGAAACCATTGCCGTAGCCTTTTCATCCAATACATTATCGGATTTTACGACAGCGGGTAAAAATAGGCTGATGAAGCCGTACACAGAACAAGACACCGCCAAAAGAAGCGCCAAAATCAGCAAAAAAGATTTTGTCGTCAGACTTCCTTTAATCCACTTTTTTAAGCTTGTAGCCAACACCGCGAACCGCTTCAATGCAATCGGCCCCTCCCAGCTTTTTACGGATATTCTTAATGTGAGTGTCCACAATTCGTGCGTCCCCGTAATAGTTGTAGTTCCATAGTTTGTCAAGAAGATATTTCCGCGCCACAACCTCTCCGGGGCGCAGCAAAAGTTCCCTTAGGATTTCAAATTCGCGAAGAGTCAATTCCAATTCCTGACCGTATACATATGTCATATGAGTTTTATCATCCATAGAAATATCACAAAAAATAAGCTTTTCTGATTCCTGAAGTGAAGTGCGGCGAAGAACTGCTGCAACCTTGTGAAGAATAATCTGAATGGACGTTGATTTTGATACATAGTCATCAATACTCAGGTTAAAACCCTTTACCTGATGTGCTTCGCTGTCCAACGCGGTCAGCATGATTATTGGCACATCCGAGGTTTTACGGATGTATTCACACACTCCATATCCGTCAATTTTGGGTAGCATTATATCCAAAAGGATCAGATCAAATTTATTATTTCGTACAGCTTCTAAAGCCTCAGCACCGTCTTCTGCAACAGAGACGGTGTGTCCTGCATTCTCAAGAAAGTTTTGCAGGAGTTCTCTATAGTCGTGGTTGTCCTCTACAATTAAAATGTGCGCCATAATTTATCCTTACATACTATTTATCCTACCAGATTAACGCCAACATCTCTGATCAGTTCCTTAAAGATAGTCGGTGGTTTTAGCTTAATCCACCAAAATCCATAAAAGCCTCGAAATAAAATGACTCACCATGGCTCGCATTCTTAAGAGGCGTGGTGAGTTCAGTTACCACTATAATATGAAATATGAATATAAATGTCAATAAATTAATTCATTAGTTTTACTTTGTGATTATGATGCATTTATGCTCTGGCCGCTTTCCGGATTCAACCTCAACATCAGGCTTTTCCTAGGCAAAACTAAAGCTCCGTTTTACGGAGCCATAACAAGAAATGTAAAGTTAGGAGGAAGAAAATGAAAAATTAAGTTCATAATATTCAAATTTACTGTGTTGATTAAATAATAACAGGTAAATGTTATTAAACTAATACGGATTTGTGAATATATTATTAACTCAACTTTCCCACTTTGAAATAAATAGCAATTCTCAACATCCCCACCAATAATTAACACTTTTATTTTGCAATTTAATGTATCCAATCTTGCATAGGTTCATATAATGTATTATAATTAGTACATTATCCATATACTTCAACGGGGAGGTATATCAATATGTTGTGTTGTTCCGAATGTAATTATTTCAAAATGTTGTCTTCAGGTATTGACTCTTCAATATGCAACAAGTTTATGTGCGAATATTCAGATTACATTTTTCCAAATAATATCGACGAACTCAATGAATATCCTTGTAATTTGCCTGCAGTAATGCAGGGAAATGCTTGATTAATTCCGGGTAATATTTTGAATTAAATTATAAGTATCATCATACCGGGCTTTTTCGGCCTCAACAATAAATTCAAGAGAGCACAGATCAAGCCCGATAATTTTGCCTTCTAAGTATTCGGTGTAGTAAATGTTGATATAATCCATGAATGAGCCTTTTTATTTTTAGTATCCGTATAAAGTTATTTCATTATTCCTGTTCAGACAAAATAAAACCTCCGGAGTATACCGGAGGCTTTAAAATAGCTTGATTCAATTATGCATTCTTACTGTGTTCAAGAAGCTCAACCGCTGTTTTGACACTCATATTTTCATGAATGATTCCGTATGCTGCCGACAGCAGTGCTGCAGGATGAGGGCTTTGCCATACATTCCTGCCCATTACTATTCCCTTTGCGCCACCCTGAATAGCATTATAAATCATGTTCAGAGTATCCAGATCTGTTTCGCATTTAGGGCCCCCTGCTATCATAACAGGAACCGGGCAGCCTGAAGTTACCTTCTCGAAATCGGTTTCGGTATAATAGGTCTTAACTATATCGGCACCGTGCTCTGCACAGACTCTTGCTCCAAGTGCAATAAACCTGGGATCCTTCTTTTTGTCTTCATTGTTTTTACCAAGGCCGCAAACACCTAATAGAGGCACATTCCACTTACGGCAGTCTGTAGCCAGCTTAGATAAATCAACCAAGGTTTCATGCTCAAATTCGGAACCTACAAAGGCTGACGCTGCAACCGCATCGGCACCTAGCATCAGAGCCTCTTCAACAGAAGAGGTCAAGCCTTCATGAGTCAGATTCGGTCCGGCTATTGTCGCCGCTCCGCTTGCCCTCATAATTACACCCGGTGTACCTGACGGCTCGAAGGAATATGTATACATTCCCTTTGTGATAAGCCATGCATCAACTTTTCCGGTATCATCCAGCATTTTTACAGTTGTTTTCAAATCTGATATTCCTGTCATAGGTCCCAGAGCCATACCGTGATCTACGGCTATTACCAGGCTTTTACCGGTATCCTTTATTATTCTTTTTAACCTGCTCTGCATTCCGTTCATTTAAAAAGCCTCCCCAACGTTTATTTAAACAGCACTATTCCCTTTATCATATCCTGATTCTTGGCTCTTTCTACCGCATCAAGCATATTGTCGAGGGTGAACCTGTCCGAAATCATATCTTCCACAATTATTTCACCGCTTGCAATCAGTTCCAGTGCCTTCTTGAAGTCATCGGGAGTTGAAGCGAACGAGCCTGTTATTGTTATTTCTCCATAATGAACCCATCTGGGATCAAGAGTTATAGGCTGTCCTGCCGGAGGTCCTCCAAATATGTTTAATATACCTCCGTTCCGAACTAACCTGTAGCTGTCTTCTATGACCTTTGGAATACCCAGAGAGGTAATTACAACCTCTGCTCCAGTTCCACCGGTAATTTTGCGCAGCTCTTCTTCCAGATTTGCTTCCGAAACATTTATACAATAATCGGCACCCATTTGTTTTGCAATCTTAAGCCTTTTATCAAGGACATCGGCCATAATTACCGTTGCACCTGCCCATTTGGATACCTTCAGATGTATAAGTCCCATAGGCCCTGAACCTACTATGACTACTCTGTCTCCAGGTTTAACCCTGTTTTTTCTTAGCGCTGCAATTCCGCATGATAGAGGTTCCGCAATTACCGCCTTTTCATAGGAAAGCTCATCAGGTATTTTTATTACACCGCCGATATTTATAATTTGAGCAGGAAGCTTGACATATTCGGCAAAGCCGCCGTTTATTCCGTGCCCAAGTCCAAATTCCTTCAAGCAAAGATTATGGTGTCCATTTTTGCAATAATAGCATTCGCCGCAAACCGCAATCGGATAAACTGCCACTCTCTCCCCCAGGTTAAATCCCTTAACGCCTTCCCCCATCTCGTAGATCTCACCTACCACCTCATGGCCTAAAATAGTAGGCAGTTCCTTCGGAAGTCCTTGACCTAGCAGGGTTTTGACATCGGTTGCACAAATCCCCGAGGCTTTTATCTTTACTGTAATTTCCCCCGAACCAGCCTTTGGAGTAGGGTAATCCTCAACCCGTATATCATTTTTTCCGTATACTACTGCTGCTTTCATAGTTTTTTCATCTCCATCTTTCTCACATTGCGCATTAGTTGTTTTATTTTTACCGGGTCCTTTTTGCCCGGATACGCTTCTACTCCTGAACAGAGGTCAACACCGGCAGGTTTAAGATACGAAATGGCTTCCTCAACATTCTCGGGCCTGATTCCGCCAGCCAGTAATACAGGTACCTTTCCACCGACAGTCCCCATCAATTCCTTGACTACACTCCAGTCTGAAGTTAGACCGGTACCCCCAAATTTTTGTACGCCATCTACTTTTGCCACAGTATCGAACAACAACAAGTCGACACCTGAGTCTATATATTCCGACGCAATCCTTTTGACTCCGTCAAGATTCACACCCTCGCCGGCACAGGGAAGATGAACCGACTGCCACAGTTCAAGCCCCGGATAGTCCTTTTTCATACGCCGGATAAGTTCCGGAGCTTCCTGGCTAAGAAACTGAATGGAAAACGGGTGAAGTTTTTCCACAAGATAGCGAAGTCTCTCTTCCTGCATACAGAATACCAGAGCAACTGCTGGAATTGGCGGATTCGCGAAAAGCGACTCTGCCTCTTCAATAGTCAGTGACCTCTTTGAAAAACCAACCTCAACAACTACTCCAAAATAGTCTGCACCTTCCTGGTATGAAATAAGTGCATCTTCCATGTTTGTAGTGCCGCAAATTTTAACCAAGTAACCATCCTTCATGCTGGAAAGCCCTCTCAACACCGTTTTCTTTTATTTTAGCGCCAACATTATCCACCTGTGTTTCAATAATTCTGCTTTCAGGCACACCCTGTGTATGCAGGTATTTTATTATCCTGTCGTAAACATCATCTTTCTGGGTCAATGCAAATATTGTCGGGCCAACCGAGCTCATACCGGCAATCTCGGCACCTATGTTCCTGAAGGTGCTGATATAACTATAAATTGGCGCACCAAACGAACCATGCTGTTCACACTCGGCTCTTTTAGACCCGAGGAAGCACAAATCAAACATGGCATCACCCATTGCCTTAAGATCTCTCTTAATCATAGCGGGAATCATATTCATCAGTATTAATTGAGATTTAACACAGGACTGCATGGAATCAAGATATCTTGCTCTTGTCATAAGCAGTTCAGCCTCAGATTCAGCCGCAGTTTCCTTACCTGTAAATTCATCCTCAAGACTAGGGACATCAGGAATAAAAATAATAACCTTTGTATCAGGCAGGTCAATCCTATAAACCATTTCAAGGTCATCAGCACCGATTACCCAACCGCCGTTTACACCGGCCATAGCGCCTATACCCGTTTCAAATGCCCTTATGAGATAACCGTTTCCATTCGGACTTTCTTCACATGAATGGTAACCAAGTATCCTTCTTAATTCTCTGCCTGTAAAAGGCCTTCCCAGAACCTCATTTATGCCAATGCATGCGGCACACATGGTTCCTGCCGAGGAACCCATACCCACATGCCTCCGTTTATGATCATACAGTTCAATTTCAAAACCGCCCGGATATTGAAGCAATTCCTTGAAAATATATCCAAAGTGTTTTACGATAAGCGTCCTCTCACCCTTGACCCTGATTTCAGGTTCTTTTATTGATTTTACTTTTGCATGAAAGTATATCTGTACACCGACACCGATCCCACCGCCGCCTGCCCTATCCAGGTTAAACCTGTTCATATCGAGTACGGATGGGTGTAATCTGGCTGGAACTGTAATTTCCACTTCTCTTTCATATACTTCCTTTACTGTTCTTGGAGCAACACCGAAATTTTCAAGCGGAATAATAAACTCCTTTTGTCCGGGTTCGAACTCCTCCAGAAAAGTTGTTACACGGTCAATCATACTACCGATAATATTGATTTCAATTTTCTTCTTTGATGCAATTTCAGACATTTTTTCCCCTCCTCAAATAAATAACTGCCATCCTGACAAATACTACAAAACAATTCATGTAAGAGGAGAAATAACAGATGTTAAAGATGTGACTGATATAATCTGTTTTCTACCATCCTACCATTCTACAATAACTACAATTTAATTATATTCATATTTTTTGGCAATGGCAATATATTAATGGAAATTTCAAGCAAACTTGAATAACACATTATTATTTGGGGTAGAATTTTCTTTCTTACATCAAATCCAAAAGTTTCTGATTCTGCCTGAGCCACTTTCTTCCTTTATTATATCCCGGCATTATTTTCTCTACTTCCTCCCAGAAGTATCTTGAATGGTTCTTTTGCCTGACATGGGCAAGTTCATGTACCGCTACATAATCAATAGCCTCAACAGGTGCCATAACAAGCCTCCATGTGAAATTCAAGCTGTCTTTTGAACTGCAGGAACCCCATCTTCGGCGGGCATTTGTTACTTTAACCGATTTATATTTTATTCCTGCCAAGCTCGAGTACAGCTTGACACGTTCTGAAATTATACCGGCAGCTTGTTTTATGTACCATTCCTTTACATGCTGCTCCGCATTCTCTATAAATTTAATCGGAACGCAAAGCATATCATCCTCTAAATAAATAAAATCCCTCCCGGTTACTACATGAAACTTGTATTCCTTTCCCACATAAAGAAAAGATTCTCCTTCAATAAATTCTTTTTCCTTATATACAGAACTTTGTATTTTAGCAAGCTGCTGCTTTTTTTCTATCCAGTTTCTTTTGTTTTCAACAATCTCTTTTATATAAGATAAAGGTATCCTGAGAGGAGCCCTTACGACCAGCTTTCCGTCAGGCTCAACAGCCAGCGATACTGTTTTGCGTTTCGACCTGATGATTTCGTAATTGCTTGTATGATCAAACATTACTACCTCCAAAACATATATTCACCTATAAACCATATACAATGGTATCAAATAAAAGCTTTACAATCAAAAGATAAATTAGACTCACGCCAATCAATCCAATTTAATATTATAATGTTAGGTTGGTGATTAATATGAAAAATTTTAACTGTATACCTCCCTCCAACTTTGCTTTAATTGCTGCATTTTTGGGGGTAATACTTACCGAGGGTCTCGACCTCAATGAGCAGAATGCCATAGGTAACTTTATTCTGTCAGTGGGACAGACTATTTTAACCAAGGCTTCACAGGCTGAAGGCCAAAAAGAACATAATATCAACAATACTGAGGTTGGCAGAACCCTGGATGATTTAGGAAGACAGATTGAAAAGCTTAAACGGCAGTTAGAATAAATTACTTCGCAATAGCATTTTTTCCCAGAGGATTTTTGCAACATATATAGAATTTTATTCCTGAATACCGATAGTTTAGTACAATTATGCCCTACCAAAACGAGTACTGCCTGATGGAGGAATAAAATGCCTTATATAAAAAAAGCTATGCAGCTGGTTTTTAAAACAATTACTCCTCAAACCATTTTGTTATATGCGGTATTTCTTGCAGGATTGACTATTCTAAGCTTCTATGATTTCACCCTGTTCCACAGTGTTGTTGAACTGATTGGGGTCTTCTTACTTTTTACAGTTGCAATAATCGCCTATAATACTTATCACATATCTGAAAATTATATTCTCACTTACCTGGGAATAAGCTTCGGGTTCGTTTGCATGTTCAGTATGCTTCACATTCTCACCTACGAAAGAATAAATGTTTTACGTGGTGATACGGCAAATTTGACACTATACTTTTCAATTGCCTCAAAATACCTGGAAAGCCTTTCGCTTTTGTTAATACCACTGTTCGTACATAAAAAAATCAAAATTTTAAGAAAACCTAAAACTATTGTCTATTGTTATATAATAATAACTTTAGTAATTATAGGCTATGCACTTTTACTTAATAGACTTCATATAAATTTCTTACACAATTCCACTTCAACCTTATACAAGAAAATTAATGATATATTTATTTCTCTTAACCTTTTTATCACCATGATAATCTTTATTACCCAAAGAAAAAATCATAGTATGAATATATTTAAATATTTCCTGTCATTTTTATTCTTTTCAGTTTCATCTCAAATTTTATTAACATTGTCAAGTATGAATGATTTCTGTAGCGCGATAGGACATTTGCTCAGACTTTGTTCATTCTTCTGTATTTACAAAGGTCTTGTACAGAACAGCTTGAAAGAACCTGTTCAAATGCTGTTCAGCAGCCTTGAAATTGCGGTAAAAGCGCATAATATAAAAACAGAAGAGCTCACCAAAACAAATGCAGATTTGCTGCAGGAAATAAAAGAACGAAAACAAGCTGAATTTATTCTTTATCAAAGCGAGGAGCGTTACAAGGAACTTGTGGACCTTTTACCAGATGGACTGATACTGCACAGCAACGGTGTTATTTTATTTGCCAACAAAGCAGCTTTAAAGCTCGCAGGTGCTTCAAATTACACTGAATTGACAGGTCTGTGTATATGGGGTTTTCTTCCACCAGAAGACGTTGAAATTGCAATTAAGCTCACTGAAGAAATACTTGAAAACAGAACAGTCATACCCTTGAGTGAAGAGAAGATAAAAAGGCTGGATGGACAAATCATAGATATAGAAGTTACAGCTGCTCCATTTATATGCAATGAAGGAAATCTGGTCATGGTAATAGCGAGGGATATATCTGAAAGAAAAAATTCAGAGGAACTTAGAAGAAATATCTTTGAACAAAATACCCTTTTAAATAAAACTCTTGAAACCGATAAAATAAAAACCGAATTTTTCGCGAACATATCCCATGAATTAAGAACTCCATTAAATGTAATATCCTGTACACTTCAACTGATGTCAAAAAATCTTGATACAACAGCCTCTACCTATAATGAAAACAAGCTGAAAAAACATTTCAATATAATTCACCATAATTGCAGCAGGCTGCTCAGGCTGGTCAATAACCTGATCGATCTTACAAAAATAGATGCCGGATATCTGGAGCCCAGCATACAAAATTACAATATAATAGAAATCATTGAAGATGCAGCCCTTTCTGTGGCTCAATTTATCGAAACTAAAGGTATAAATCTTATTTTTGATACTGAGATAGAGGAAAAATACATTGCATGTGACCCTGAAAAAATTGAAAGAGTTATTCTGAATCTGCTTTCAAACGCAACAAAATTTACAGATCCGGGCGGCACTATATCCATAAATATTCGTGATAAGGATAGCAGAATAGAATTAACTGTTACCGATACAGGTATAGGTATTCCTCCTGACAAGCAGGAGGTCATATTTGAAAGGTTCAGGCAGGTTGACCAATCGCTTACCAGGAACCATGAAGGCAGCGGGATAGGCTTGTCGTTGGTAAAATCACTTGTTGAAATGCACAACGGAAAAATCAGTCTTAAAAGTGAATTCGGTAAGGGTAGCTGTTTCACAGTAGAATTACCTGTCAGAATTATGGACGAAAACATACATAATAAGATGAATACGGCTGCATATTTGAACCAATCCCGCAAAGAAAGGGCTGCTATGGAATTCTCGGACGTCTTTACCGGAAACGGATGAAAAGATATAAATTGACAAATCTCATGGATTTCGATTTTGTGATATTTGGAAAATATGCTCTAAAAAAGAGGTATGCTCCCTTAAGGATCATACCTCTTCTAAGTCAAATCTTATTTTTTCAACAATGTCAGTGCATGGTTGACTACGTTATCCACAGTAAAACCGAATTCCTTGAATAATCTATCGGCAGGAGCCGAAGCACCGAATGTATCAATTGATATGATATCACCATCCAGCCCGGTGTATTTATGCCATCCGAAAGAGCTGGCAGCTTCTACAGCGAGACGGGTTCTTATATTATCAGGGAATACGCTCTTCTTATATTCATCGCTTTGCTCTTCGAAAAGCCTCCACGACGGCATACTTACTACTCTTGACGAAATACCCTTTTCCTTAAGAACCTTGGCTGCCTCATAAACCAGCTCAACCTCCGAACCAGATGCCATTAAGATTATGTCAGGCTTCTTGTTTTCAGCATCAACAAGTATGTATGCACCCTTAAGAGCGTCCTTACCGGTTTCCTGATACAAAGGCAGATTCTGCCTGGTCAATACCAATGCCGTAGGTCCGGTCTTTCTTGATACTGCACTGTACCAGCCGGCAGCAGCTTCTTTTGCGTCAGCTGGACGGAAAACGTTGAAATTTGGTATGCTTCTGAGCGCTGCAAGGTGTTCTATAGGTTCATGAGTTGGTCCATCCTCTCCAACGCCTATACTGTCATGAGTAAGTATATAAGTTACGGGAAGTCCCATTAATGCCGAAAGTCTCATTGCATGTTTCATATAATCCGAGAATACAAAGAAGGTAGCAACATAGGTTCTAAGTCCGCCATGTACGGTAATACCGTTTGCTATGGCTGCCATTGCATGCTCCCTGACTCCATAGTGCAGATTTGAACCGGTTCTGTCTTCAGCCGAAAAATCTCCTCTGCCTTTCATGTTTGACTTGTTTGAAGGTGCCAGGTCGGCGGAACCACCTATCATGTTGGGCAGAAGCTTGGCAAGCCTGTTGAGGACATCTCCTGATGAAGCTCTTGTAGCAGTCGGTTTGCTGTCAAACTTCCAGAAATCCTCATTATTAAGGAGGTCCACAGGCAGTTCATTGCTGTTCCAGGAATTCCATTCTGCAGCCAATTCCGGATATTCCTTCTCATATGCAGCCCATATCTTATTCCATGCCTCTTCACCTTTGGAAAGCTGCTGTGTAACTTCAGACATATGTTTTTTAACTTCTTCAGGTACTGTGAAAGCTTCGGACCATTTCCAGCCCAGGAATTCCTTTGTTTCCTTTATGCAGTCTTCGCCAAGAGGTTCACCGTGAGCCGATGACTTGCCCTGTTTGGATGGGCAGCCATATCCTATTTGTGTTTTTACTATTATAATAGCCGGCTTTTTATCTTCTTTCTTTGCTTCTTCCAGAGCCTTGGCGATTGCATCTATATCATTTCCGTCATTAACCCTGAGAACCTGCCATCCATATGCTTCATAACGTTTTCCTACATCTTCACGGAATGCTATGTCAGTATTGCCTTCAATTGTTATGTTATTTGAATCATAGAGTAATGTCAGTTTTCCAAGACCCAGTGTACCTGCGAGTGAAGCCGCTTCCGACGCAATTCCTTCCATCATGCAGCCATCACCGGATAACACATATGTACGATGGTCTACTATTGTATGACCAGGGCGGTTGAACCTTGCTGCAAGATAGCTTTCTGCTATTGCCATTCCTACTCCGTTGGCAAGTCCCTGTCCCAAAGGTCCTGTAGTTATCTCAACCCCTTTTGTATGCTTATATTCCGGATGTCCGGGAGTTTTGCTTCCCCATTGACGGAAATTCTTTAAGTCCTCAATGGTAAGACCATATCCAAAAAGGTGAAGCAGGGAGTATACAAGAGCAGAACCATGTCCGCCTCCGAGAACAAAACGGTCCCTGTCAACCCATGAGGGATTTGCAGGATTGTGTTTCATGGACTTTGCCCAAAGAGTATATGCCATTGCGGCAGACCCCATTGGAAGGCCGGGGTGGCCGGATTTTGCCTTTTGCACTATCTCAGCCGATAGGATTCTGATTGTATTTACAGAAAGCTGATCAAAATTTGTACTCATAACCATTCTCCTTTTATGTAAAATTCTATTTACCTGGCGGTTTTAAACTAATAGTTTATTTATTGTACTATTGCCAAATATATATTAGCACAACAGCTCCATATATTACAATAAAACTTTATATAGACGTAAGTTTCATTTGTCTTATTAATTTGAAAGAATACTCCAATAGCAATTACGTTAACCATATAATATAATTAAATAAGACCTATTTCTCCCGTAATCATTATAATGTGGGGTGTTTTATGAAAAAGCTGTTTTGTTTGATATTGCTTATAACCTTGGTATTTTCATTATTAACAGTTGCCGTATACGGGGAAGGAAATATAAAAGTAACAGTTGACGGGAGGCTTTTAAGCACAAGCTCCGCACCCGTTAATGTCGGAGGAAGGGTACTTGTCCCACTTAGAGATATTTTTAATGCACTTGGGGCTTCGGTAGATTGGGATGGTAGCACAAGGACGGTAACGGCTGTAAAAAGCGGCACAAATATAGTTCTGCAGATTGGCAGCAAATCTGCAAAGGTAGACGGCATATCCACCGAATTGGATGTAACAGCACAGATAATAAACCAGAAAACCTATGTTCCGGTAAGATTCATAGCTGAAAGCCTTGGGGCAGTAGTAAGCTGGAATAGCAATAATAATACTGTAGCTATAATCAGTCCTGATAAGGTTGAGTTTTCGGACAGAACTACCTTTAACAGCAAGTTCAGCCTTAGCGGCCATGTTAAGGGCAGTAATCTGGTATTGGTCCAGGCGCAAAAAGGCAGCCAGGTATGGAGTTCCTTTTTAGTACCTTCCAATGGAGTAATAAGTCTTAATGTTTACCTTCCATATGGACCCGGCAGCTATGACCTATTAGTTGCAATGAAAAATGAACCTGGGACCGACAGGACAGGTAATTACGAATACCTGGAACAATTCAAGACGGAAAACAAGGATACCCGTGATTTGACCTATCTTTTACCTGAAGATGGGATACAGAGCGATTCACAGGAAATAATAGACCTTGCCCGGCAGATAACCAAAGATTGTTCCGGTGATTATGATAAAACAAAAGCAATACACGATTGGATTGCTCAAAACATAGCTTATGATGTAGATCAGTTATTAAGCGGTAAAATTACTGTATACAGTTCACTGGACGCACTTCATAATAAAAAAGCCATATGCCAGGGCTATGCAAATCTTAACGCAGCCCTTCACCGCGCAATCGGAATAAAGACAAAGGTAGTAACAGGCATTGCCATACAGAATGATATGGGAGAAACCTGGGATAACACAACTGAAACAACCGAGAATCATGCCTGGAATGAAATACTCATCGGCAGTAGGTGGGTTATTGAAGATGTAACCTGGGATGCAGGCGCGGTAGATTCACAAACCAACCGGTTTCAATTCTCACTCTCCCACAAATATTTTGACCCCGATCCTGCTGTTTTCGCAAATGATCACCGTGCAAGCACCTCAAATACAAATGAGTAGCTTACTCGTTGAATAAAAACTTTGGCTTAAAGGCAAACTACGTAGGTTAAACCAACTGAGTCAACTTATTCTTCGATAAGGTACTTTTTCTGTTCCCTTCCCACAATGCGAAGGGGGAAGGGCTAGGGATGAGGGTTATTATCAGAGGTAAATTGAATAACAATAAAAACAGCCTCCGGGTATTCCCCAAAGGCTGTTTTCTCAGGATGATGCCAACAATATTCTATATATTTTCAAGCTGACTAGGATTCGTAAACCACATCAGCAGGACCGCCTTCTTTTTCCTTTTTCTTGTCACTGAAGACTGCAAAAAGTATTCCTATAATAATCATAAACCCGCCGAATTTGAAAGTGCTGTCAAAAGCATTGGCCAGGTTATCCTTGAAGGTTCCTTCTATCTTGGGCCACAGCTTTTTAACCTCTCCTATTTGTGCATCGAACATTGCCTTAACCTTATCCCTGCCCGCAGAAGGTGTTTTCTCAAGAGTCTGTTTCTCCATCTGTTCCAGTGGCTGAACAGCTAGATTGACATTGATATCATGGTTCTCCTGGGATATTTTTATGTCCTTGATCTTACCGAGAAATGCTTCCTTGACCTGGGGCATCAGTACAGTATCCTTCTGAACTATGGTTGAAACATTGTCTTTTGCCTTATTTACCTGGGTAGTTACTCCCGAATTCAATACCGTGATTAAAACAGCAACTCCCAGAACTGCACCAAGAGCCCTTGTCATATTTGTAACCCCCGAAGCCACTCCTACCTTCTCCTGAGGAACGTTTCTTACAACAGAACCCATAACCGGTGCCATTGTCATACCAAGTCCCAATCCTGCTATAAGAAGTCTCCATACTGCATCCATTCTGGTTGATTCGGCGCTCAGTCCGCTCAGAAGAAAAATCGAGATTGACAATATAGCCATTCCAAGTGTTACAAAGAATCTGCTGCCCCGCTTGGTAGTTATTGGTCCAACAATTGCGGAAGATACCATGGACGTCAAAGGCATGGCTGATATGGTAAGTCCTGCCTGTAAAGTGGTAAGCCCTAAAATCTGGGTAAGGAAATAGGACATTATAAAAGTTGCCGCCATTATACCCGCTCCGAAAATAAACAGTGTCATACTTGCTGCATCAAAAGGCAGAATCTTTAGCAGCCACATCGGAAGCATGGGTTCCTTGGACTTAAGTTCAATAAGTATAAACGCTGCCAGTGCAATAACAAATATTCCGAACATAGCCAAGGTAGTAGCCGATGTCCAGCCGTAATCAGTTACTTTTATAAGTCCATAGGTCACGGCAAACATTGATATGGATATGCTTATCATTCCTGCCCAATCAATCCTTTTTGTTGCGGTAGGATCATAGGACTCCTTAAGATAAACAGCAGCAAGAATTACTGCAATTATGCCAATAGGCACGTTTACAAAGAAAATGGAATGCCATTTGAAGCTTTGTGTGAGTATACCACCCAAAGCCGGACCACTGGCTGCGGCAAGACCCGAAATTGCACCCCAGATTCCCATTACCATTCCATGCTTTTCAACAGGAAAAAGCTCCATTGCAAGGGGTATGGTAACAGGCACGACTATAGCGGCTGCAAGCCCCTGCGCTACTCTGAAGAATATTAACATTCCTACGGTAGATGAAACTCCCGCCATAAATGAAGAAACCGTAAACAGGGAAATACCGATTATAAATAGTTTTTTACGGCCAAACTGATCTGCAAGCCTTGATGCAGTTATAAGAAAAACTGCAAATGCAAGGTTGTATCCGTTCATAACCCAGCTAATACTTTGCATATCTGAATTGAAATATTTTGTCATTTCAGGCAGTGCTATATTTACTATGGTTGTATCAAGCAATGCCATAAAAAACCCAATTATTATTGCTGCAAAAGAAATAGCTCTTTTAGTGCCAACTTTCATTAAAATCACTCCCAACTATGTTGTCAAAGCTTGTTTAATAATGTGAACCTTATTTCACTTTTCTAATTATATGAAATAAAGTTCACATTTGTCAATACGTAATGTGAAATAAAGTTCACATACTTGACAAAAATTTTAGCTGATTATAGAATTAGTACAGGTGATGATCATGACCAAATGCGGAGAAGTAAGGATACCCAAACAGAAAAGAAGCTTGAATACTAAAAATCAAATAGTAGAAGCTGCTATGAAACTGTTCTCCGAAAAGGGTTATCATGGAACAAATACAAAGGAAATTGCCAAAGAAGCAGGTGTGGCAACAGGCTGCTTCTATTCATATTTTACCGACAAGAAATCTGTCTTTAAGGAAGCCCTTTTAATATACTGCAACCAATTCAATACTATCCTGAGAGAACATTCCGAATTACTTAGTCAACATTGCATTGCCAAAAAAGACTTTTTTGTTGGTCTTATTAAAAGCATGATGGATGCCCATAATATATTTACCGAGTTCCATAATGAGCTTATTGTAATGTGCTATTCAGATAAGGAAATACACGATTTTGTGGAAAAACA
>JAUZPR010000070.1 GCA_030705825.1 Bacillota bacterium
AAATAAAGTTTATATCATTAACCTGCGGATTTTTTATACTGCTGTCGGCAGCTCCTTCTATGCTGCAGTTCTTTAAAACATCCCACATGGCCAGATGATTACGTAGAAGGAATTCTTTTTTCTCCCCATTTGTAACGGGCTTTTCCTGATTAAAAACTTCCGCAATCACACGCCAAAAACGGTTTTGGGGATGGGAATAATAAAAGCCGGCCTCACGGGATTTCGGAGACGGCATGGTTCCAAGGATAAGGACCTGTGAGTCCTTATCGTAGATTGGTTCAATTGTGTGTTCAACGTATTCCGGCATATGATTTTATTCCCCTATAATCTTCACCAGCACTCTTTTCTGGCGCTTTCCGTCGTATTCTCCGTAGAATATCTGCTCCCAGGTGCCGAAGTCCAGCTTTCCCTCTGTTACTGCCGCTACTACCTCACGCCCCATCAGCTGGCGTTTCAGATGTGCATCGGCATTATCTTCATACCCGTTATGCCTGTATTGGCTGTGTGGTTTCTCAGGAGCCAGGGTCTCAAGCCACTTTTCGAAATCCTGGTGCAAGCCTGTCTCATCATCGTTTACAAAAACGCTGGCTGTGATATTCATGGCATTAACCAGTACAAGACCTTCTTTTATCCCGCTTTCATCGATACAATCCTGAACCTGCCCGGTAATATTCACATATCCCCTGCGAACCGGTAAATTGAAAAAGAGTTCCTTGCGGTATGATTTCATAACAGCCTCCATAAATTTTATATACCTGTCGAACCAAAGCCTCCGCCCCGGTTGCTTCCAATATTTTTAACAGAATCTACAACGGTAAAGTTGATTCTTGGCACTTTCTGCAGTACTATCTGGGCGATTCTGTCACCCTTCGTAATCCTGTATGTACCTTTTTTGTTTCCTTTTTGGCTGAGACTTAAAATATTGTCTCCGGCATCCTCAATCGATGAAGTATTGGTAATGATTATACCCAGTTCATCCCTATAGCCACTGTCTATAGTACCCGGCGAGTTGGACAGTCTGAGCGGGGTATTGTAGGATAATCCGCTCCTGGGCCTTACCTGTACTTCGTATCCGTCGGGAATGGCTAACTTAAGTCCTGTTGGAACTATAACCGTTTCACCCGGTTCAATCACAGCCTCTTCTGCCGCCCTTACATCCATTCCTGCATCTCCGGGATTAGCATATTCAGGAAGAACTGCTCCCTCTCTGCAAATTTCTATGTATACATTTACATTCTCAGCCATAATCACACCCCTAAACTCCTCTGAAATAATGTCCTTTTGTAAATCCGAACGATTTAATTTTATCTATGAGATTTTTATACTTATCAGGCAGCTTCCCGCCATTTTCCAGGGCATACCTGTGAAGTGCAGCCAAATCATAAATTTCTTCAGTTTTCTCATCTGATATGTTTAGGCGTATATAATCTACGCCCCATTCTTTTATATCCTTAAAGCTGTCTGCAATAAATAACAAGTTGGCATTAAGTATAGTACTTCTGCAGTCAATTCTATCACACACAACCGGGAATTCCATTCCTTTTCTGTCTTTGAGCTTGAACATTTTCTTCTGGCATGGTTTGTTACATGTTTTGCCGTTGGTAAAACCACCTTGTATACTGCCTGCCGGGCAATATTCACTTGTCATTAGTGGTATTCTTCCATATGTGATTATCTCTTTTTCAAAACTCTTATAACTTTTAATATTCCTTATTTGCTCCAGGTTCAATTCAGGTGAAAGTACTGCTCCGCTTAAACCTAAAGCACATAATTCACCCAACGAATCGCTATTGAATATATTAAAGGAATAATCGCACACCAGCTTTATATTTTCCCTGCCCAAAAAGTATTCAAGGCTCCCGGTATTGGCAGCCAGGATTCCGTCCGCACCTGATTCCGAAGGAATATTAACCCTTGATTTTATAAGTTTGTCATAATTACCTTTTGTTATGGATGGAAGCCATAGAAAAACCTCTCCCATTTTCCTTCTACATATCTCTTCAAGTTCATTCCTGCCTGCTCCCGTAAAATAAGCAAACGGAAGATATATCCTATCTGCCTTCACAGCAGAGTAATCAAGACCTTCAACCGGATTCATGAAATAGGCGGAAATTAGAGGAGGCTTGTTTTTAAGCTCCTGATTAAGGCAACTGTATCTATTTGAAGCCTCATCAGGCCGAATTACTCTTTGATATTTGTTCTCTCTTCTATGTTCCAATTCTTCAAGTGCTTTGCGCCTCAACTCATTAATTTCACTTATTGGAAGTGAAATATCGTCATCAATATTAATCTCAAAGGAAGAAATCTCAAAGGGTGTTGCTCCTGTTTTACCCAATTGTTCGCTTAATCTTTCACTCGAAAGCGGTTTGTTGAGAGCCTTTTCAGGCAGAACTGTTCCCCATGCCTCAACATGGTCGTTTCTTGAATCAGAAACCTTTAATAGCGCAGGCCTCCCTTGCTCCAACTTAAAGCTGCACTTTACCTTGACTTTCCTTCTGTACCTGCCCGAAAAGCTTTCTCGCGCTTCTGTATTCAATTTCTTATCGGAGGTTTTATAAGCGCTGTCCCCTTTTCGGATATTCCCGCTGATTCTTTCTATACCCACAACCATACCGGGTTCTGCATGGTCAATTTTTTTACCTCCGGTACCGATCCAGCTTACAACCGAACCTGGGCTTTCGTTCTCTTCCGTCCATATTTCAACTCCGTCGCCTATTGAAAGCTGTTCTTCCAATTTAAGTGTTACCATACTCCTTCCGCTGTCATACCCAAGTACCTTACCCAAATATATACCCCAGTTTTTTGGCTTTTCCGGACACATCATGTCCATTCCGCTTTTACCGAAGTAATAGCCCTTTGAAAAACCACCCCTGTTGAAAATCTGGGCAAGTTGCTTAAGGTCTTTTTTCTCAACCCCTGTTTTATCCGAATCTTGAATTCTATCCAGATAATTTCTGTATATTCTTACTACTGTTGCAACATATTCTGGATTTTTCATCCTGCCTTCGATTTTAAGTGATTTGACACCGGAATTTGCAATTTCTCCTATAAACTGAACTGTGGACTGATCCTTGGGGCTCATTATGTATCTGGGATTATGAATATTATCTTTGGAAACGGTATTTTCTTCTACCAGCGAATACGGAAGCCTGCAGGGCTGTGCACATTTTCCGCGGTTGCCGCTTCTGCCTCCTATAATGCTGCTCATCAAGCATTGCCCGGAATAGCAGATACAAAGAGCACCATGTATAAAGGTCTCTATTTCCAACTGTGTATTTTTACATATATATTGAATTTCTCCAAGTGAAAGCTCCCTTGCCAGCACAACCCTTTTAAAGCCCAGCTTTTCCAGTAACCTGACGCCTTCCAGGTTATATGTGGTCATTTGGGTACTTGCATGGAGGTGGAGATCCAGGAACATACCTCTTACCAATGAAGCAAAGCCCAGATCCTGAACTATTATACCGTCTATACCCATGAGATAAGCTTCCTTTATGAAATCCAAAGCAATCTGCATCTCACTGTCGGAAATAAGCGTGTTCATGGCAAGGTATATATTAACATCCCTAACATGGGCATATTTTAATGCTCTCGACAATTCCCGGCTGTCAAAATTACCGGCCAGCTGTCTGGCATTCAGTATTTTGCCTCCCAGATAAACCGCATTGGCACCATTTTCTACTGCAGCAAGAAATGAATCATAATCTCCCGCAGGTGCCAGAAGCTCAATATTTTTCATTTAATCACTCCACATTCTTATAAAATCCTGACCTGTACGGATAGAGCAGAGCCCCACCCCTACATTGTATCCCTTCTCCTGATGTGGGAGAAGGGTGGGGATGAGGGCTAGCTCCTGTTTGTCTTCGCATTGCACATTTCAAACAGCTGCAGTACTGCAGGCGTAATGTCCAAAAGAGATTCTATCTTAATATTGTTTACACATGGCATATTACTTATGAGTATTGTCGGAACCCTATTGAAGGTATGGGTTTTTACACTTATATCCTCTATATTCCCATGATCGCTGGTAATAAAAATTATTGTATCCTCCAGATCAGCGACCCTTACCAACTCGCCCAGAAATTTATCCAGCAGCAGTATTTCCGCTTTTGCATCTTCCATATTCATGCTGTGGCCTATAATATCCGGCATGAAATGCTCAAATAGGGTAAAATCGTATTCACTGCTGCCTTTATACAGTCTTTGAGCACCTTCCTCTGGAGAAATGAGGTCTATATCATAACCGTATTCCCGCAGCACCCTGCCGGTTATGTCATGATAGATTCCATTTCCCGAATCATAGTCCTCAGCCATTCTGAAGGGTATACCAGCAGACATGGTCATAACAGATGTTGCTGACGGACGGTAACGTCTCTCCCTTGGATCGTTCATTTTTTCCAGATATTCGGTCCTATATACATTAAAATTAGTCACTCGATAACCCTTACTCTGCAGTTCCTTAAACAAGTTGTTCCTGTTTAATATTTCCTTTAGTGTAACAGTAGGCTGGCCGTTCATATGCCGACCTAATACCCCGGGAGCGTTTACGCCGGTAAAAATGGCAGTCTGTCCTGTCGCACTTTGAGGAAGCCCTTTAACTCCAAGTGTTGTTTCGGTAGGGATCACTTTAAAATTCTTAAATATATATTCAAGATTTTTTGCATCTGAAGCACAAATCGGATTTTTAGCCGGATCGTCTTCACCCAGACCAAAGCCGTCTACAAAAATAAATATCATTTTCATTATCTTCACCCATAGCTAACTTCTTATTAATATTTTCTCATGGCGTATCGCCTTGAAATCAAGCGTTTGTAGCCCTATCAGACCAAAATAAATACAGGTTGAATACTTCCAACCTGTATCATAATAATTTCCTATTGACTGGTTTATCATACTATATGTCTGCTTGCTTTGCTAAGGGAATTTCTGACTTCATTAAGTTCGGCCTCCCGCTTTGCAAGTTCAAGCTGCATACCTGTGTTTCTTGTACTCAACACGGAATTTTCCTCAATCAGGCGTTTTCTTTCATCCTTTAGCTTTTCAAGCTCGTCGGAAATTCTTTTAAGTTCCTTTTTATGATGTGATTCGCTCTCCTGGGTCTTGTAATAATCATCAGCGACGTTTATTGCGGTAAGAATTGCTGCCATCGAAGTGCTGAGACTGTTATTAACCCGCATTACTTCTGCCATTTTCTTGTCGATGTACAAACCAATTCTCTGAATATACTCGTCAGATTCAACACCCATCAAAGTGTAGATTTTGCCGGCTATTCTAACCTCCACCTTATTCTTAACCGTCATTACTACCAGCTCCTTCACATTATCTTTCGTAAAAAACTAAACATTTCCTTTATTATACTATATTTCGGCAGAAAAGTCATTTATTTTTATGCTTATAGAAGCTAATATGACGGAAATTTGTTATTCCTCCGGTTCTTCTCCCTGCGGGAAATCGTCTTCATTAAAGTCAGCCTCAAGAATTGACTTTGCCTCTTCAAACCTGCTTTCCGGTACCATTAATTCCAGTCCTGCCAAAGGAGCCCCTACATACTTGTCTATTCCGATGAATTTCCTGGATGAAGGTATGCCGGCAGATTCCAGCAAACCTGCAAGTATCTCCAATTCCATGTCATCAGCCGCCGTAGTAAGGTGAACCCATTGATCAACATTCTGCCCATTTTCCGTACATTCAGGACAGAAATCACCTTCATATTCTTTATTGCATTCCGGACAGGTTCTCATTTATATCACCCCGATTAACATTATAACTATATAATATCACCTTAGGGTTAAGAATCAAAGGCCATACATATTTTTTCAGCCGATTCCCTTTTTTGCTACAAAGGCTGCAAGGTCTGCATATCTATTTGAGAATCCCCATTCATTATCATACCAGGCGACAACCTTGACCATATTATCCTGCAATACCATAGTCAGCAGCGAATCAACAGTAGATGATGCAGGTTCACCTTTATAATCTGCTGATACCAATGGTTCATCAGAATAGTTCAATATTCCTTTTAGTTTTCCTTCAGAAGCGGCTTTCATAACTGCGTTTACTTCCTCCCTCGTAACCGTCTTTTCTACCTCTACCGCCAGATCTACAATAGATACTACAGCGGTCGGAACTCTCAGGGAATATCCGTTCAGTTTGCCTGCCAAATCGGGTATTACTATTCCTATGGATTTCGCCGCACCGGTCTTTGTCGGGATTATGGACATTGCAGCTGCTCTAGCCCTTCGTATGTCATTATGAGGCAGATCCAGTATTCTCTGATCATTAGTATATGCATGCACTGTAGTCATAAAGCCCTTGGTGATGCCAAAATTCTCATTCAGTACTTTTACTACAGGTGCAAGGCAATTTGTAGTACAGGACGCATTTGAAACTATATTATGCCTTACCGGATCATATTTATCCTCATTAACACCAAGTACAACCGTAATATCCTCACCAGTCGCAGGAGCTGAAATAAGTACCTTTTTTGCCCCGCCTTTGGTTATATGAACTTCAGCCTTTTCTCTTTTAGTAAAAAGTCCGGTAGACTCCAGAACTATCTCGACCCCGAGTCCGGCCCAATTGATATTGCCGGGATCCCTTTCTGTCAATACCTTTACTTCTCTGCCGTTAACAACCAGAGAGTTTTCTGCTACCTCTACAGTGCCGTTAAATCTGCCGAATACAGAATCATATTTTAAGAGATGTGCAAGGGTCTGAGCATCGGTTAAATCGTTTATAGCCACTACTTCCAATTCCTGCTGGTACTTTTCAAGAATTATTTTAAAAGCATTCCTACCTATCCTTCCAAAACCGTTAATACCTACTTTTGTTGTCATGATTGATTCCTCCTTGTAATTTATTATTTTTTGATTATAATTGAACTAGCGGTATAAATAAAATGCATATATTTTATGTTTGATATAAAGGTAGGTTATATCTATGAATCTTGAATTATACAGAACATTTTTTTACACAGCCAAATACAGTAATATATCAAAAGCCTCGGAACACATGTATATAACGCAACCGGCAGTAAGCCGAGCGATAAGGCAGCTGGAGGAGGCACTGAAATGCTCTTTGTTTTTCAGGACACCAAAAGGAGTACTTTTAACACCTGAGGGTAAAATCTTATATAACTACGTGGAACAAGCTTTCAGTTTTATAACAAACGGTGAGCAAAAAATTAACGAGGTTAAGAATCTTCTGGATGGAGAAATAAGAATAGGTATAAGCGACACTCTTTGCAAGCATTATCTATTGCCTTATCTCAAACTTTTCAATACACTGCATCCCTCTATAAAAGTACATGTGGTATGCCCTACTACTTTGGACATAATAAAACTGCTCAAGACAGGAAAAATTGATTTTGGAATAATTAATTTGCCATACACGGATAATCAGCTTGAATTCAAGACTATAATGGAAGTGCAGGACTGTTTTGTTGCCGGTCAGAAATATAAGCATCTTAGCAAAAAAATACTGCCTATACGGGAAATTATCGGAAATCCTATACTCCTGCTTGAAAAGAACAGCAATTCCAGATTATTTATAGATAAATACTTTGAAGACAATTCCATAACCGTGACTCCCGACTTTGAACTTGGAAACATAGATTTGTTGGTTCAATTCGCAAAATACGATTTCGGAATATCATGTGTCATCAAGAATTTCGTTAAAGATGAGCTGGAAAGCGGAAAATTATTTGAAATAAAACCCGCCGAGAAAATACCTCCAAGAAATATAGGTGTAACCTGGCTCAGGAATGTTCCATTATCCTATACGGCAAAGGAACTTATAAAAAATCTTGATTACTTTGATACATCGGAATTTTAAAGTCATTACAGGAATAAAAGAAAAGCTGTGAGTTTGCAACTCACAGCTTTGTTTATTAATTATTTTTTATTTTATGCTATGTCATTGGCTTGTTTCCCTATGACTGCTTTACTTTTAACTATTTCAATATCATCATCTTCAAGAACTATGCTGTCATCTATCGCAGTCTGATTGTATGCCCTTATTCCATGTTCGCTGATATCCATACCTTCGATTTCATCATCTGCAGAAACCCTGATGCCTACAAGCTTTTTCAGCAAGCTGAATATTCCGAAGGTTGCACCGAACGACCATATTGAAACAACTGATAGACCAAGGAACTGAACACCCAGAAGTTTGAATCCGCCTCCAAAGAACAAACCCTTTGAAGATCCCACCGAAGCAAACAAACCTACCGCCAATGCGCCAAATGAACCGCAGAAGCCGTGAACGGCAATTGCTCCTACAGGGTCATCTGCATGTATCCTATCAACAAGTTCAACTGCAAGAACTACGATTACACCTGCTATAGCTCCTATAATTACCGCACTATAGAGATTAACATATGCGCAGCCTGCTGTAATTGCTACCAATCCCGCAAGTGCTCCGTTCATTGTCATACTTGCATCAACCTTACCATACTTCCATAATGTGAATAATGCACTTAAAAGTCCGCCTGCCGCAGCTGCCAGATTAGTTGTTACAACTATGTGGGCTATGCTGCCGTCAAGGCCGTTCAAAGCACTTCCAGGGTTGAATCCAAACCATCCAAACCAGAGTATGAAAGCTCCAAGCGCTGCCAGCGGCATGCTGTGTCCGGGCAGTACATTAGCTGTTCCATCCTTTTTAAATTTACCTAATCTAGGCCCAAGTACCAATACAGCCGCAAGTGAAGCCCAGCCGCCCACCGCATGAACAGCTGCAGATCCTGCGAAATCCAGCATACCCATCTTTGCAAATATTCCATTCGGATTCCATATCAAGTGTCCTGCAACCGGGTATATTATAGCAGTAGCAGCAAAACTGAAAACCATATAGGGCACAAATTTCATTCTTTCAGCAACCGCTCCGGACACAATGGTCGCAACTGCCACGGCAAATGCTGCCTGGAACATCCAGTAAACTTCGACAGGAAGTCCGAATTGTTTAAGCAGCGGAAGATTACTCATGGAACCCTGTACAAAATACCCGCTTGTTCCGAAAATTCCAAGCTTATCGGCTCCGTACATAATTCCAAAACCAATAGCCCAGTAACCTATAAGGCCTGCACAACAATCAATAAAAACCTTCATAATTATATTCAATGAATTCTTTGCTCTGACAAAACCGGCCTCAAGCATCGCAAAACCGGCTTCCATGAAGAATACAAGAGCTGCCGCTAAAAGTACCCATACCGTATTCAAGCCATGGGCAATAGTGTTAATATCCATAATTTTCGACTCCTTTTAAAAAATAGTTTTTCTCTCAACGCCATTGCCTCAAGAATTCCTGAACAGGCTTCTATATGTAATTTCCTGTCCTTGATTAGTCCCAAAGATATAGCCCTTTAGAACATAAAAAACCCTGTACGCAGAATTATCCTGCATACAGGGCAACATTACCCTTCAAGATTTTAACAACTGTGTAAAATACGACATTGCATGCTGCAACATTGCAAACAGAAAGCGTATCTCCGGTTTCCATCATAAAATATTATATAAAAAAATTCGCCAAAATGCAATCCATAAATCTCCGTATTGCAAAAATTGGCAGTTGGTATATGTCACTCTTTTTAGCGAAACATCCCCAGCCTGTATAACGGATTGATATTTCAAAAAATATTTTATCCTGGATTTATGAAGCTTCCGTTTGCACAATCTATATAAACCAGCCAGTAGCCAAAAGCACCGTGTTTCGGTCTGTTGCCTTCCAGCTGAACCCACCTGCATATATCTCCAAAAGGCTTTTCGTCTACATTATAGGTTCCCGGTATACCACAAACCAGATATTCCTTTCTCCTGAACCTGTCGGTATAAATACCTGCTATAAGATATTTATATTTAAAATGAGCCATCATGACTTTTGGATTAAAAAGAAGCGGTGTCCTTATATCGGATTGATATAAAACATTATTAAGGTATACCGGGTTATTGACCCTCCACCATTTATAATCCTTTCTCCTGCTCCCAAAAGGATCACATGTCTCAAAATACTTGTCTAGATTGTTTCTTAATGTTTCAGCATTGGATAATGCTTTGCCGTCCTTATCGCTATTATTTTTTACAGAAGCTATATTGCAGAAGATACATGGATTATATCCGACATATCCAATTGTACCCTGTTGAAAACTGCATGCGTTGTTATCCCTGTATATACAGCCTTCATTTGACCTGTTCGTTTGTTCCGCCGGCTGGTTAATTTGATCCGCCGGCTTCTGATACATATCCGGTTCAGGTATATGTGCTGAATCAGAAGCATTCAAGTTTTCTTTTCTTGTTTCGATATTTTCGATTTTTTCCGGAATTTGAGCAAAAACTTCAAACTGTGTATTTATCTCTTCAGATTTTTCTTTCTCCTCTTTGGTAGTCTGCCGAATAGCAATACCTACCATTCCATCCGGAATGTTTGAGTACTTATTTTTTCCCACATCTGCCGAGTTATTGGGCTCACTTGCTATTTCAGGCTTTTTCTCTGCTTTTTTAACCGTTTCGGGTATAGTATCGCTTTTTCTTTCTGTCCGGATAATATTCTGAAGCCTTTCAGAATTACCTCTTGATTTATGAAATGCCTTCTCCAGCATTTCCCTCCATTCGACCTTGCTACCCTTATAAGCGGCAAGAGGACAAATTATTCTTTTATCCTTTGCATTTCCATTTCCCGTAAGCACTGCAGCAACATTGAATTTTTCAATAGTATGTCCCGAACCCGCAACATTTTCAGGATCAAATTCCCACTGCAGCTCTCCCTTGCTTTTTTGAAGCTTGAGTAATCCAGCATTTGCATAACTTATGTTTTTATCCGCACTTTCAATCAAGTATAACGAGTATGGCATATTATCAATATTTTTTAAGTCCTGTGCCAATAAAGACAGTTTACCTTTTCCATCTCTGACTTCGATTTTTAAGTAACCCGAAGGCCCCTGTCCAATGCCAAAACCCGAATCCTCACGGTTCAGCATTAAAAAAATCCTCTGATTCCGAACTTTGCCATCCATTTATTTCACCTCACAAACAACAAGCTTATGTACAAAAAGTTAACACCTTACCTTTGATATTATATATATGTGAAAACATAAAAAAATAAGCCGGTAAATTCATTGAATTTGACAGCTTATTTCAGTTTCATCCTTATTATCATCTTAATTACCTGCTGCTACTTAAGAATATCTCATTTGTCAGTTCTTTAAACTGCAGTATGGATAAAGTTTCTCCTCTTCTATTTGGTTCAACTCCGATTTTGCCCAAAATATCTATAATCTCTTCTTTACTCAATGAGAAATATCCCGAATTAAATAATGCATTTGACAGTGTTTTTCTCCTCTGTCCGAAGGATGCTTTTACCACCCTGAAAAAGGTATTCTCATCTTCCGGCTTAATGGGCAGATTTTTATAAATGTCCAGTTTTATGACTGTAGAATAGACTTCGGGCTGTGGAATAAAACAATGGGGCGGAACATCAAAAACCTTTTCCGGCTTGGAACGGTACTGCACAGCTACCGATAATGCCCCGTAATCCTTTCCTCCCGGATTAGCTACCATTCTGTCGGCTACTTCTTTTTGCACCATGAATACGCAAACCTCTATATCCACCTTATCCTCCAATATCTTCATAATTACAGGGGTAGTTATATAATAAGGCAGATTAGCCACAACCTTTACACTTTCTGCTGTGCCGAACTTATTTTTGTATTCATTTATAAGCTTATTTATATCAACCTTCAGGATATCATCATTAATAACCTCGGTATTGTCAAAGTCTTTAAGTTTCTCTTTAAGCGGAACAATCAAATGTCTGTCTATTTCAACTGCTACAACTCCTCCTGCTCTTTGAGCCAGTAAGCCCGTCATACTTCCTACTCCGGGACCGATTTCCAGAACCAGGTCATTCTTATTTACATCGGCTGCATCAACAATTCTTTCAACCACTCTGTCATCTGTAAGGAAGTTTTGTCCCAGAGATTTAACCAGCCTGATATTATGTTTTTTTATCAATTCTCTAGTATCCATAGTTTTCAATCCATTCCCAACACTATTAATTTACTCAACTTTCCCACTTTGAAATAAGCAGCCATTCTCAGGAGTATAAAAATCAAATAAATTTGAAAAATCGTTGAAGCGTTCGATGTTTCAAATGAATGGCTGGTAACTTATTAATGAAGTGGGAAAGTTGAATCATTTATTATTATTATTTTTTCCCACTTTCAAAACTTCTATTAATTTCAAAAATACCGGGGAAAATAAAGTTCCAATGGCAAAAATTTAGCCGGAATCTAAATTCCGGCCCATTTTTTCAGTCCCTTATTTCATTTGAAATGCTTTCTAGAAATTACATCTAAAGCATCTCCTGAAATATTTTTGCATTTCCTGTTTTTTATCAAGCAAAAATATTAATCAATTAAAATATAAACCTTAACATTTTTACAACCCCAGTTGTTAACAGTTTTCTGACTGTCGAAGTACAGGTCGATCAGGTTACCTTTTATGGCACTGCCGGTATCTGCAGCAACTGCATTTCCATAATCGGTTACTCTACCCATGACTTCAACATATACTCTGGAACCAAGCGGTATAACCCTTGGATCTACCGCTATAACTCCCTTTTGTGCTCTGATCCCGGTATAGGTAATACCAAAACCCGGATCACCAGGTCCTTTTCCGGTATCAGCATACGAGGCTGTATAAGCTGTCGCTCTCATATTGAGCACTTTCTTATACCTTATTACATCTCCTCTTGAAGTACGGTAATTAAGCACTGTTCCCAATTCAATCAGCTTGTTTATTGGATTTGAAACAACAGTATCTTTGATAAATTCCTTTGATACCAGGTTATTATCTTCATAAACAACCTTGAAGGATTTTTCCAGTACACCGTTCTTTCCATCCACAACAGTCTTTTCCACACCTTTATCCAGGTGATTGTTTTCCCTGTTTTCAATTTCATATGGAATAGGCAGTTGCTCTTTTACCAGTTCTTCCCTTACTCTTACAATATCAATCTTCATGTCTTTTACAATTTTGTCCTGGAGACCGGCATTTTCAACCTTATCCAATGGATTAAGCTGGATTGAATTACTGGCCAGAGCCTCCTTGACGGTGTCATTGTAAGTCATTATTTGTTTTTCCTGTCCATCCACAAATACATAAATGGGTACTGCTCTTTTTATAGTAACTGTATTCTTTTTTATCCTCTGCAATTTTGTATCAAGTTTTGGACTAACATAATCGTATTTCGAAACACTTATACCGTTCTGATCCAGAACGTCACCAACATTGGCCCTCATTGTTTTTACTGTTATCTGCTTTCCATCATAATTAATAACAACCTCCTTTTTCATATTCAAAAAGACGGCGACTCCTGCAGAAACAGCAATAGCAATGGCCAGAAGAACAACAATGACCTCTTTTAATGAAAAATACCTTTTAATATTTTTCGCAAGTGGTATCACTTACAAACCCTCCTGTTAAAATATTAATAAGGGACTGTGCTTATTTTATTCCAATTTGCCATTTTTGTCAAATTGGTTGCTATTCGGCCCCTTTACGGGTAATTATTTACATAAATCATAGTTATCTATACATGTCCTGAAATAAAATTAAAATAATGTGGTGGCTTATTTTTTATTTATATGAACTATATTTTGCTTTATGAATTTCCAAGCTGTGTCTAAATGCTCAAGACCGGGTTATACCAGGAATTATAAGCGATATTACAATTATGAAAAGTTTGACCATATAAATAAAAGTTGCAAGAATAAAGGCAGCTAATTATTCGGCTGCCCCCATTCTGATCTGTTACAAATTATCAGTTGATATTTCCCAACTTAATACTGCATACCCATCATAGGTGAATACATATTATTCATAAATGGACTTGTAGTATAAGGGGTTGGATAAAACGAGCCCCCCATTCCCGGCATTCCCTGACCAAACTGTCCATAAAGCATCGGACACTGCATATTCATAAGGAACGGGCAGCACATCGGCTGTGTCGGGTTCATCATAGGATTAGGCATAAAATTCATACCTGCATTTGCCATAGGTGCATTCATACCAGGCATACCTGGCATCATTCCCTGCATACCTGGCATCATTCCCTGCATACCTGGCATCATTCCCTGCATACCTGGCATCATTCCCTGCATACCTGGCATCATTCCCTGCATACCTGGCATACTTCCGGCATTGCCCATTCCGGAGTACATGTCAGGCATTCCCATATTCATGCCCATATCACCGCCGACACTGAGACCGGGCCCCATATTCATATCCATACCCTTTTTATTTTTTTCATCACTCACAATAAATCCCTCCATTTAACCAACCCAGCAACAGCTTACAACCATAAGTAATTTTTGCTGTTATATCAATACCATTATATGTGTTTGCGGGAATATTGTGATAAAAATGTATTATGTAAAATATGCTTTTGGTTGAAAAGGCTACAAAAAAGGTTCCGGAGAACCGGAACCTTCATCAATTTTGCATAACACTAAAGACTATTGGCAATTTCTGAAATTAACCATTTCTTATTTCCCGCATTATAAATCATAGTAAAGTATTTGGTATTCTGGCCGTGATTAAAAAGTAAATTCTGGCTGTCATTTGAATTATCGGTCTTTTTTACATCAAGCACCGCTTTGAATATTAAATCCCCGGAGCGGTTTCCGGGAACTCCTTCAAGATCAATATCAAGTGACGATAATTTTATACCGGTAATATTATTTTGGAAATAAGACACGAACTGATCCTGAGATTTAATACCCGTTGAGCTTATGGCATCAATGTTCATCAGGTTGTACGAATCTGCATACTTCCCCTTGTTAATACTTTCCACCCATTTTTTAATAATTGCTTCCTGTACCTGAAAATCCGCCTTTTGCTTCAATTGGTCGATTACACTGTTTTTAGCCTGCATATCGGCTTGAAGCTTAAGCTTATCTATTTCCAGCTGTGTATTGCCATTGGTCTGTGCCGTATTCTGATTCTGAAGATTGTTAATAGTTGCGTCCTGAGCACTTAGCTGCTCTTTCAGGGATTTAATCTGCTCGCTTAAAGCATCTATACTTGTATTTTTACTATAATTCAGGCTTTCATAACTTTGGATTTTACTTTCTCTATCCCATAAAAGATAGTTCATCGATATAAATATCGATAATACAACTACACAAACTATAATGAGAATAAATTTCTTCATTAAATTACCCCCAAAAACATAAGACTGAGGTTCTGTTTACCACTGTCAAAACTCACTTAACTGCTTATTCCGAATAACTTTTTTGCATTCTCGGTTGTAATTTGTGCAATTCTTTCATAAGAAACACCTTTTATATCTGCTACCTTTTGTGCGATATATTTAAGATAACCCGAATAATTCCGTTTTCCTCTAAACGGCTCAGGCGCCAAGTAGGGACTGTCCGTTTCAAGTAAAAGCCTGTCCTCGGGTATGGCTTTTACAACTTCGATACTTTTTCTTGCATTTTTAAATGTCACCGTACCTCCAAAAGAGATATAGAAATTGTTTTCTATAAGTTCAAGTGCCATTTCGACGCTTCCCGAAAAGCAGTGCAACACTCCGCCTGTTTCTCCAGCCTTTTCCTGTTTGATTATTTTTAATGTATCCTCATGTGCATCCCTATCGTGAATAACTACAGGAAGCTTCAGATCCCTGGCCATTGATATCTGTCTTGAAAACCAATATTGCTGTACATCCCGTGGTGAATTTTCATAATAGTAATCCAATCCTATCTCACCTATAGCTACTACCCTTTCATGACCTGCAAAGTCTGAAACAGTCGCAAGTGTATTTTCATTAATATTGCTAACATCCTGAGGGTGAATACCTATTGCTGCATACACAAAATCGTACCGTTGAGCCAGTGTAATGCAATCTATGGCAGAAGGCAGGTTGGATGCGGCATTTACTACATAACCTACTCCTTCATTATGTAATTTTTCAATTACTTCATACCTGTCAGCATCGAATTTTTCATCATCATAATGCGCATGTGAGTCAAAAAGCATATTTTCTCCTTGGTGAAAATCAAAATAGCAATACTTATGTATTGATATCAAATATCTTAATTCAACATTTTTAGTTCAAATTTTACTAATTATTATTATATATTATTATATGGCAGCCAACAAGGCAATTAGTTTCAATTTATATAAGTATAGCCCACCGAAGGCGGGCTACATTGTGACTGTAATTATTTAATTTACCTTACCTTACTGCCGCTTTCAATCATTTTATCTACAGTAGCCAATACCAGTTCCTTGTCTGTGCTGGCCGCCAGTATCATTCCCTGTGACTCAATTCCTTTTAGCTTGACAGGCTTAAGATTTGCAACAAGTATTACATATTTTCCCGGCAAATCCTCAGGTGAATAATATTTTGCGATACCGGAAACCACCTGTCTTATTTCACTGCCCATTTCAAGCTTGAGCTTAAGAAGCTTATCGGCACCTTCTACCTTTTCGGCCTCCAGTACCTTGGCAACACGAAGATCCAGCCTTGCAAAGTCTTCTATTGAAATCAAACCGTCATCGGAAGAAGCCTGTTTTTCAGGTTGGGCCGTTTCCTTGGCCTTTTCTGGCTTATTTGTATCCTGGCCTTTATTGGCTGAGAGTTTCTCAATCTCTTCAAGTTCCTTTTTAACATCAATTCTTGGAAAAATTACTTCCCCCTTGTTTACACCGGTACCTTCAGGGTATTCCCCCCATACCTTTGAACTGTTCCAGGAGGTAACATTGGCTATGTTCACGATACCAAGCTGGTTCCATATCTTTTCCGGGGTTTCCGGCATAAATGGTTGTATAAGTATTGAAACTATTCTCAAGCTTTCAGCCAGATTATACATTACACCTGCAAGTCTTGGCAGCTTTTCCGTATCCTTTGCCAAAACCCACGGCATAGTCTCATCTATATACTTATTGACTCTGGAAATGACTTTCCATATTTCAGTAAGAGCCGAGCTGAATTGAAGTTTATCCATAAGTTCTTCAACTTTCCCGGGCATACTCATTACCATATCCTTTAAATCATCGTCAAACTCTCCATGCTGTCTTTGTTCAGGTATTATACCGTCGAAATACTTTTCAATCATGGCTACAGTACGGCTTACCAGATTGCCGAGGTCGTTTGCCAGGTCGGAATTTATCCTGTTAATCAGTGCTTCATTGGAGAATACTCCATCAGAACCGAAAGGCACTTCTCTAAGCAGGAAGTATCTTACCGCATCAAGCCCGTATTTTTCAACCAGTACGACCGGATCAACCACATTTCCTTTTGATTTTGACATTTTACCACCATCAAGCAAAAGCCAACCGTGTCCGTATACCTGTTTTGGTATCTCCTCGCCTAGCGCCATCAGCATTGCCGGCCAGATAATAGTATGGAAACGTATTATTTCCTTACCTACAAGATGAACATCCGCAGGCCAGAATTTTTTATACTGTGAATCATTTTCTGACATATATCCCAGTGCCGTTATGTAATTGGATAGAGCATCTATCCAAACATAAACCACATGCTTGTCGTCAAAAGTAACAGGAATCCCCCAGCTGAAGGTAGTTCTCGAGACCGCGAGATCCTCAAGGCCTGGTCTTAAGAAATTGTTTAGCATTTCATTTTTTCTTGAAACCGGCTGGATGAAATCAGGATGTTCTTCTATATATTGAATGAGCCTGTCCTGATATTTGGAAAGTCTGAAAAAGTAGCTTTCTTCCTTAGTCAGCTGGACTTCCCTGCCGCAGTCGGGACATTTGCCGTTAACCAACTGGGTTTTGGTCCAGAAGGATTCACACGGGGTACAATACCAGCCTTCATACTCACTCTTGTATATATCTCCCTGATCGTACAGCTTTTTAAATATCTTTTGCACGGCTTCCTCATGATATTTGTCTGTAGTACGGATGAATTTGTCATTTGTGATCTTC
>JAUZPR010000071.1 GCA_030705825.1 Bacillota bacterium
ACCCTTCCCCCAAAGCGATGGGGGAAGGGTTTGAAAGAGGATTATATTTATTCCACACTCTTTAATGATTCAATCATATCTATTTTACGTGTTTTGCCTTTAAGCAGGTAGTTTGTCAACAGAGTGAACACAAAAGCCAATATGACTGACAAGCCGACCATCCCCGCTGTAATCTCGTAGGGCAGATACATATCCTTGCTAACTGCAGAATCCAGTATTGATTTATATATGACCATACCGAAGAATACCCCGAAAATCGAACCGAATGCTGTAATAACCAGATTTTCAATGTGTACAAGGCTGTTGATCTCCTTTTTGTGGTATCCCAGCACCTTTAACGTTGCAATATCCCTGCGGCGTTCGAAAATGTTAATGGAACTTATATTGAATATTACGGCAAGAGCCAGACATGCTGACATAAATACCATTATATATATAAGCGTATCCATGATTTTCATTGTGCTCTCGGTTTCGTCACGCAACTGGGACTTTACCGACAGGGTTTTAACATTGTCGGCGCCTGAAAGGTATGCATTTGTTTCAGTTGCCTTTGACATATCCTTTAAATTTATATAATAGCCGTTCACAAAGGGGGCTACGCCCAGGGATTCGAGATATTCGTACGAGGCATATAAATCTTGTGATACATATAATACATCTATAGCTGCAACTCTTACCTTTATTTTCATATTGCCGTAGAGCTGCGACTCCAACCGCATGGATATTGTGTCCCCGACATTAATCCCATAATCTTTTGCAAGCTTTAGCGGTACCACTATTCCGTCTGTGGGAACATTCAGCTTTTTGCCGCTGTTATCATAGAGTCCGATTGTCCTGGCATTCCGGGGCAGTACATACAGTTCTGAATTGACATTTTCCTTAAGAGCCATGACGGTATCTACAACTGAAAATTTATCCGAATAAGCTATGTTGGTATTGGTAAAAGGTACAGGGCTGGTATAGGGCTGTGGCTCAGACAATACAACCATGGAATCAAAGCTCTGGATTTTGCCGAATTGCTTGTCAATAAGACTGGTCATGGCTTCCTTTAAGCCGAAAGCGCACATCAATACTCCTACGCAGCCTATTATTCCAATAGAACTCAAAATGGCACGGCGTTTATTTAGAAGGATATTCCTTATTATTAATTTGTTTTTATATGAAATCCTTTTCCAAAGCTTTTCCCTTTTTTCCAGCCAGGTCTTGTGAACTTTTTTGGGCGGTAAAGGCCGCATACACTGGGCTGGAACCTCCTTCAATACTTTCCTTATAGAAAGCAGGCTTGCAACAAACCCAAACAGTATTACTACAATAGTTGATACAACCACATACCAGATAAATCCGCTGTATTGTATTTCATTAAACGTATATAACATTTTATAAGTATCAAACATTATTTTAGGTATAATCACTATCCCCAGCAAATTTCCAAGAATACTCCCTACAAAGCCGCTTAGTACCGAATAGCTCAAATAGTGAAGCTTAACTGAAAAAGAGGATATACCCAGGGCTTTCATAATCCCGATTTGATTGCGTTCGGATTGTATTGTCCTGGACATGCTGATAAATATTATCACAGCAGCCACCAGGAAGAAAATATACGGAAATATCTTTGATATGGATCCTGAAGAATCAATATCACTTTTAAGCTGGTAATAGCTTAGTTGATCCTTCTTTTGAATTATATTTCCAAAGCCGTAATTTTCGGTCAAACTCTCGATTTTTTTGCTTACCTCATTAATATCCGGATTTTTCTTTAAAGTCACCAGGACTTCATTATATGTGCCGTCCTTGGACAAGCTCCCGGTAAGGGTGTCGCTTAAGTATAGAAGTCCAAAATTCTTGTGATCCGGAATAATTGATTTTGAAGGATCTTCCACAAGAAAAATATATTCTGAGGAAACGAAGGTTCCGCTTACATTAAAGGTATACGGTTTACTGTCTATTACTACAGACAGCTTACTGCCTAAGGATAGTTTATTGGCAGAGGCATAATCGTCATCGATCATACATTCATCATTATCTTTGGGAAGCTTTCCGCTTTTAATAAATGGTATATTGATTTTTTCATCACTAGATACGGTGTGAATAAAAAAACCGGATCTGTTGTCTGTGCTCTCAGCCTTTAGGCTCTGCCTCCCGTAAGCATCAGCAACGCCGTTAATGCTTTTTATTTTATCTATACCGGTTTGGTTTATTCCAAGATAATATACTGAAAGATCGGCAATATTGCTTTGCCGGTATTCCGTATTTGCAGTATCCACCATGCTGGAATGCGTGACAGATAAACCTGTCAGCAGCAGTACACCAATAGTCGATACTACTGTCACTGCAATAAACTGTCCTAGGGATTTGCGGATATCCCTGACAAGCTTTTTAAATAATTTCTTCATCACCATTCGAGCTCCTCTGCACGTTTTTTACTTTGATTTAGAGTTACACTCCTTATCTGGCCGCTCTTCATTCTTATTATCTTATCGCCTATATCTGCAATTGCCGCATTGTGTGTTATGATAACTACCGTTTTTCCATACTGCTCATTAATGTCGCACAATAGCTGTATAACCTGCTTACCGGTATTATAATCCAATGCTCCCGTAGGTTCGTCGCAGAGCAGCAGCAGGGGATTTTTTGCAACAGCCCGTGCTATTGCAACCCGCTGCTGTTCTCCTCCAGACAGCTGTGATGGAAAATTGTACAGACGCTCGCTTAAATCTACCTTGCTAAGAATTTCCCTGGGGTCAAGATGGTTTTTACAGACATCTGCGGCAAACTCAACGTTTTCCAACGCATTTAAGTTTGTGATCAGGTTGTAAAACTGAAAAACAAAGCCTACCTTTTCTCTGCGGTAATCGGTCAGCCTGGTATCATTGAATTTGGTTATATCCTCCCCGTCTACTATAATACTTCCGCCGCTAACCTTATCCATTCCGCCCAACAGGTTAAGTACGGTGGTTTTGCCGGCTCCGCTTGCGCCGAGGATAATTACAAGCTCACCCTCATCAATTGTAAAATTTATATCTTTTAAAGCATCTATTTTTACTTCACCCATTGTGTATTGCTTGCAGACATCTTTGAATTCTATAATTGTTTTCATTTTGATTCCCCTTCTTATTCAAAATATTTTTCTATAACGCAGTCGATCATCAAATCTATTGCTTCACTGTAATGATTGTCCGAGAGGCTTCTGCTCTGGACTGAAAGCAATATGATATATGTCATTGACGTAATAAGCTCTATACTGATCTTTGGCTTGAAATGATATCTTTCTACTATTGAAGAAATATTGGTTATATCGTGGGAAAAGTTTTCAGTGACATAATCAGGAGGAAACTTACGAAGTAATAAATCAAAGTCATTATGAATATTTAAAAACCATGGTATTTTTTCCAATTCATGAAATAAAGTTTTAAAAACCCTTGCAAAATCATATTTTGTTGGATTTTCCGGCATCAGCTGTTCCAATGAAGTGTTAAAACTCTCTTCTACTTTGTTGAATACGTCAATGAACAGCATTTCCTTTGATTCATAAAACATATAGAATGCTCCGGTTGATATTCCTGCCATTTTACAAAGCTCGGCGACATTAGTTTTCTTGTAGCCATACCTGCCCCAGGATTCTTCGCAACTCTCCAGAAGCTTTTGCCTGATTATTTCCTTCTCGTATTCATTAAAACTTTTTGTCATGCGCTTCCCTCCTAAAAACATATGAATGAAATTATAATCTTATTCATGGACTCATTATATTCGATAAAAAACAGTATTGTCAACAAAAAGTTGGGTATTTTTATATACCACTTTGGATACTAAAATCTTTTCTTCAGGAATATTATTAAAATGTAATATTTTTTTGGCAGGCATATCCATTCTGAATATGGACCTGATACCGGGGAGGTATTCCGATGATTTCGTTATATGATGTTTTTTCCTTTGCAGGAGCATTCTTTATTTTCTTTTCAATAGTAGGAATTGTTTTGTATATATTATTCTCCATTGGATTGTACAAAATAGTCAAGGACAGGAAAATGGAGAACGAATGGCTTGCATATGTTCCTATAGCACAGCTTTACATATTGGGAAAGGTTATCAGAAAAGTTAAAATTTTTGGAAGTGAAATAGAATATTCCGAAATAATACTCCCGGTTTCTCTTCTGGTAGCATTGATTCTGGGTGGTATCCCTTTGCTTGGGCTCATTTTGGGTATCGGATTTATGGCATTTTTCTATATATGTATATATAAGCTTTTTAGAATGTACAAGGAAAAGGACGAAGCCAAAACAATGCTGATTGTAAGCATTGTCAGTATTGTTTTGATGGGTTTTATGCTGCCGGTATTTATGTTATACCTCGGTAATACCGGACCTGTGCAAAAAGAACTAAAATGAATCAACCAATGTCTTTCTTTTTAAATTTCCTCACGGTAATTAATATAAGCCCTATAATATAAGCGAACACATATATTGTCATAAAGGTGCTGGGTGCCGTGTTGGAAATGGAGCCTGGTACAAAAAACGAATTGGTCATTCCAACATTCCCGAAGAAAGTATTGGTCAGCTTGCGGTAAATTACATCAAACGGGGATATAAGGCTTGATATAATACCTATTTTGTATACTGTATCAGAGCTGACAGCTGATCCTACCTGTTCAACTATGCCTCCTATCAGGCCAAGGATATATATGGCAATAACAAAAATACCGCTTCCGAGTGTTTTAAAGGAGGAACTGCTGTAAAGACTTAGAGCAAGTATTGCAAGAGGCTCAAGTATGAAGAAAAGCAAGCCTTTTACCAGAACCAGGGTACCAAAGGAATGTACTAAACTGGGTTGTATTACTAAATAAATAATTAGTAATGCGGCATATAGAAAAATCGAATAGAGAACCGTCAATATCGCAAGGCCCAAATATTTTCCGAGAATGTAATCCCTTCTTTTAATGGGTCTTGTTATAATTGAATGAAGTATTCCGCTTTCTGTCTCGGACGAAATTGAACCGACCGAAGCCATAATTGTAAGAAATGCAACCAGCATACTTGAAAAATAAAATCCCAGGATTGAAATAAAGGAAGAGGCCATCATATAAATATCAAAACTTCCTTTGCTGGCGGTATTTTGAGAGCAGGCGTAGTAGGTTATCAAGGTCAGTAAAACCAAATAGATAAATGTAATTATTCCTACCAGAAGGAAAATCTTTTTTCTAAGAGCTTCTTTAAATGTGGCAAGGGCTATTGATATCATACTTGGTCACCGCCTTCAACCAGATTTATAAATACATTTTCAAGGCTTTCTCTTCTAGGTGTCAGGCCGTATAACCTGCCTCCGTTCTCCACTATCATACAGGCTATTTCATGGACATTGTCCTTGCTTTCTATACTTAGTGTAATTTTATTATTATTTATTATCAGCTCGGAGTCGTATTTTTTCAATGAATTTATAATGCTGCTGTTAATTCCCTCAACAACAGCTTCAAGAACAAGTTTGCCTTCAAGTATTTCGTCTGTATTGCCCTGTTTTACGATTTCTCCCTTGTTAATTATTGCAATACTGTCACAAACCGTTTCAACCTCACTTAAAAGGTGACTGTTAAGCAGAACTGTTTTTCCATGGCTTCTCAGTTCCAACATTATGTCTCTTACTTCCTTCCTGCCGATGGGGTCCAATGCTGAAGTCGGCTCGTCAAGAAAAAGCAGATCCGGTTCAGGAAGAAGAGCACAGGCTAAACCTATCCGCTGCTGCATACCCTTGCTGTAAGTGGATATCTTATATCTCTCATTACCACTTAATTTGACAAGATGCAAAACATCCTCAATTCTTTCATGGGACAAACGCTTGTCCAGTTTATACAATGAAGCATGGAAAGACAGGAGGTCCGCTCCTGTCATCCATTCCTGGTATTTAAAATTCTCTGGAAGATAACCGATTTTTTTTCTGGTATTTATATCGCCTATGGGCTTGCCAAGCAGGAAGCCTTTTCCCGATGTTGGGTGGATCAAGCCTACCAGCATCTTCACGAAAGTGCTTTTACCCGCCCCATTGGGTCCCAGCAGACCGAATATCTGTCCTTTATCGACAGAAATACAAACATTGCGGCATCCGAGCTTTTTACCATAGTATTTTGTAATATCAACAGTTTCTATAACCAATTTATTCACCTCATTGATTCAGCCAGAGATAATAACTCATCCCTGCTAAGTGAAGCAGAAATTGCTCTTATGGTACCATTATCATACCAGATTAATTCAGACTGCTGTATACCTGATTTATTTCCGGGCTGGGAATACAGGTATCCGACAGTACCGTTTATTGAGACCTCTTCGGTCTGCTGGTCAAAGACAGGTACCATTATTGTAGTCTTCCAATCCTTGTATGCCGTGAGCTGCTTTTGAATATTTTCAGGAATAAAGGGCAGTTTTGTCATCGACTTGTATAAGCTGTCGGCATCAACACCTTCAGGTACTATTATTTCGGGTGAACCTGTCTGAACTATGGAGCAGCTTATGCCGTTTATAATGTATGACAGGTTTACCATTTCTGGTGTATTCAATTGGAAGGTCTTGCCGTTGATACTTTCAGGAAGAAACTCAGTTACACCGAAGGACTTTATAATACTGTTCACCTTTGGGACATTGAAATTGAAGGACATTGAAGATGCCCCAGCAACTGTGATATCCGGAGTTAAGTCCTTAAAACTGCCTGGAAGCTGTACTTTAATATCTGTTATGTCCTTAAGCTGGCTTAACGTAATATGCTTTTGCTGTCCGCCTGAATAGCTTATATGACCCATGTCTTTTAGGTCAATATTTGGTGTTTTGCTTCTTAGCTGGTCCTGTATCTCCATAATATCTTTTGCAGTGATGTGTATGCCGGTCATACTGTCGGTCCTGAAAATGGACAAGACATTTGAAACCGCAGCCCGTATAGGCTGAACAGAAATACAGGTCGTTATCAGCATCGCTGTAATTACAGCTGCTGCTATTTTTCTGTATTTGTATGCACCTTGCACAAAACCCTTCTTTTCGGATTTTATCCTTCTATTGGTTAATGAAGTGCCTTTAGCCTTAAATGGCTTTTGGACAGGATTAATATTCTCATCCATATACTGCTTGTATTTTATTACAGCACCAAAAACGATATTATCATTCTCTTTTAATTCCCTGTAAGCTGCACCACACTTTTCACAGGTTACTATATGGCTTTCTATGTCTTTTTTGCAGGCTATATCAAGCTCGCCGTCAATATATGCCTGTAATATATCAATTGTAGGACATTTCATCTTATAACACCTCCGTTACATACTTATCCTTGAATTTTGCCTGAGCCCTTGCAAGGGTTTTCCCGACAGAGGCCTTCTCGATTCCGGCTATCTCGGCAATTTCATCATATTTGTAGCCTGAGAATTTGAGAAGTATGCATAACCGGTCTCTGGGATTCAAGGAATCCAGAACTTTTTTAATAGAACGGATTTCCATGTTTCTGATTGCTGCATCTTCTATTGAGATTACATTGGTGGCTTCGTTTTCTGCTACTGCCGGATCTTTTTCCTTCCTGATCTTGTCGCCCCTTATAAAATTATAAGACAGATTGGTAGATACCTTTATAAGCCAGGCAGCAACATTTGAATGGGAAGGTGGTATGTCATACAATTTTATAAAGGTTTCCTGAGTTATGTCTTCGGCAGCCTGTATATTTCCGGTTATATATGCAACATGCTTGAAAACCGTTTTGTAATATGTTTCATAGTACTTTTCAAAGCTGTCCGGAGACTGTTTATATTCACTTTTCTTGAAAATGTTCAGTTGGATAATGTCAATCCCTCCCGCCGTAAAAATTTCATTTACCTTAATAACACGCGAAGGTACTGTTTTGTGACATTAAAATAATAATATCATAAATAATTCAACTTTCACATTTCATCATTTTTATATGCCTGGATGTTTTAGCTGACAGTATTAGCTTATGGAATAAATACTGCCTATAAGTTATAATGAAAAAATGGGAAAAATTTAATAGGCGGAACATAATACGATAAATAAAGTCTATTATAAAAAATAACTTTTACATATAAGGGGAGACAGAAATGAAACGCATAATTACTTTCCTGCTTGCTGCTGTCTTGACGGTCCCGCTTTTAATGCAGTCTGCCTGGGCACAAGTGGCACAAAAACAAGTCAGTGTATTTATTGATAACCTTCCGATATCTTTTACAACACCGCCTGAATTAAAAAACAACAGTACATTGGTACCGTTCAGAGCCATAGGTGAAGCCATAGGAGTAAGTCTGGACTGGAATGGAAATACCAGAACAATAACGGCAAATGACGGTGAAAATACAGTTGTACTTCAAATAGGAAATAAGATTGCAACAATAAACGGCACAAAAATAACATTATCGGCCGCACCCTACATATCACACAACAGTACTTTGGTTCCGCTGAGGTTTTTCAGTGAAGCCTTTAACTGCAAAGTAGATTGGGATTCTGTAACTTATACGGCATATATATCTTCCACAGCTAAGGCAATGACTGTAATTGGTTATTATGCCCTTGGCGACAGCTGGCAGGATCTATTCGGCAAAAGTTATCCAGATACCGATATGGGAAACACCAAATTGATAAGTGATCTGGCTTTTGGCTGGTATAGCCTGGATAAGGATTATAACCTGATAACCAACAGCAGTACCGGATGGAAGAAGCCCGACGGATGGGAAAAGGCACTCGAAGCAGCAAAAACATATAATATGAAAACTGAAATGGCAATTAACCTTACCGATACAAATTCAGCCATATATAATTTGATCAGTAACCCGGATACTTCTGAAAAGGTAGCTGAAAGTATTGCAAAGGAAGCCGTGGCTTATAATGGAGTAAACCTGGATTTTGAAGGTTTGGGATGGAATGATTCGGGTGACAGGCTGACCCAGGTCAGAAACTACTTTACCTCATTTATTCAAAACCTCTCAGCCAAACTAAAAGCTGAAAATGTTGAACTGACACTCAGCCTTCTGGCTCCCAACAGTTCATATCCTGGATATGACTATGCGGCTTTGGGAAAACTTGCAGACAGAATAGTAATTATGGCATATGATTATAATGCTCAACCGTCACCCGAGCCTGTAAACAAGGTTATTCAAGCTGTCGAAATGGCAAAGCAGGCTGTGCCGGCAGAAAAGCTAATACTTGGTATTTCCGCTTATAATGAGGATGAGCTGAGTATTTCAACAAAGGTTGCAATAGCAAAGCAGTACGGCTTAAAGGGAATAGCCTTATGGAGACTTGGACTTGTTTCTGACGAAATGTGGGCTAAGTTGGCTGAAATAGTTAGAGCAGCAAAATAGGAAAATATAATTATATTACGAGGTGGTAGAGATTATAATTGACGGCAATATGGATTCGGTAAAGGAATCAGTAAGGGCAGAGCTTGAGGCACTTTATGATATAAAGGCGGAAGATGGAGAGTTTCTGCCTGAAGAATTAGCTAAACGCCTTGCATTTTTAACCGAAAAGATAAACAGAGAAATTGCTGTATATATGAATAGAAGAGGTCAGGTCGTTGATATAAGTGTTGGGGACAGTTCTACCGTATCACTGCCTCAGATTGAAGGACGCAGGGGCTTTTTCAGACTGTCCGGTATCCGGTGCATACACACGCATCCCAATGGAACAGGTCTCCTTTCAGCTGTGGATCTTAATTCACTCATTAATTTAAAGCTGGATGCAATTGCTGCCATTGGAGTTGATAACGGACAAATCACAGATATATATGCAGCCCTGCCTTTACCTGAAGGAGAAGGAACCGTACCCGAGATTTACGGTCCGTTTTACTACTGTCATGGTGAGATAGATGAGCTTACAAGGCTTGTTTCTGAAAGAGATAAACAAACTAAAAACCTGTTTGAGAATGCACAGGATAGAGAAAAAGCCATACTTGTAGGATTGGAAACCAACAAAGGTAGAAATATTGGAGGCAAAAGTGAAGGTCAACGTCTGCTGGATGAATTGGAAGAATTGGCGGTTACCGCAGGAGTAACGGTACTGGATAAGGTTCTTCAAAGAAAGAACAGAGAAGATCCGGCTTTTTTTCTTGGCAAAGGCAAGATTATGGAAATAAATCTTTTGAGGCAGGCAATTGGAGCCGACCTGCTTATATTTGACGATGAACTTTCAGGAGCACAGATTAGAAATATAGAAGAAGCAACCGGAGTAAAGGTTATAGACAGGACAACCCTTATACTTGATATTTTTGCCCAAAGAGCCAGATCTTTGGAGGGTAAGCTTCAGGTTGAGCTTGCCCAGCTGAAATACAGGCTTCCCAGACTGACAGGTATGGGCAATCAATTGTCAAGACTGGGAGGGGGAATTGGTACAAGGGGTCCCGGAGAAAAAAAGCTGGAAACCGACAGGCGGCATATAAGAAAAAGAATAAGCACGTTGGAAAATGAGCTTTCGGAGCTATTAAAAAGAAGAAGCCTCATGAGAGAAAGCAGGAAAAAGAATGATTTGCCGGTTATAGCGCTGGTAGGATATACCAATGCCGGTAAATCCACACTAATGAATGCATTATGCGGTTCAGATGTATTTGCCGAGGACAAGCTTTTTGCAACTCTTGATCCTACAATAAGAAAACTCCAGTTATCCGATAATAAAAAGGCTTTGCTTGTAGATACCGTAGGATTTATAAGAAAGTTGCCACATGATCTTGTTGAAGCATTTAAGTCTACACTCGAAGAAACAATTTCAGCCGATATTTTACTTCATGTAGTAGATTCCTCAAGTGAAGAGGCTGATATTCAAATATCGGTAGTCAATGAAATTCTGAACAACCTGGGAGCTCTAAACAAGCCTGTAATTATGGTTTTAAACAAAACAGACCTTATAACAGAAGAGTTTAGAATATCATATAGGTCAAATGGATATAAAAGCTATGAAGTATCGGCAATTACGGGAAACGGTATACAGGAGCTGCTTTCAGGAATAGCAGATATGATTGTTCCTCAGGAAATTATGCTGGAGATACTGGCACCCTATGATGAAGGTTGGGTTATGACCTATATCTATGACAGCGGGAAAGTTATTGAAAGTGAGTATTTAAATGAGGGTATAAGGGTAAAAACTTTAATAAGAGCTGAAAAAGCAGACAGAATCAGGAAGTATATTGCTGTAAAATAAGGGATTATACAAAAATAATAGAAACTAAAAATTAAATATAAACAAAATTCTCAATTGTTTGCAGTTTAAATTGAATAATATATTCAAATACTGTATCATAATAATTACAAATACTAAATAAAAACTAAATATAGTACCTAGCTAATTACGTTCATGAAATGGTATTCTTCTATCAAAGCTTCTAAAAATCCAATTATGAAAGGGGTTTTTGCTTATGCTGGTAAGAAACTGTGCAGGAGGAGTCGTTTTCTCGGGTGAAAAGGTTTTCCTCCTAAGGAATGAAAAGGGTGAATGGGTGCTCCCGAAAGGAGTAATTCGCCATGGTGACCTCTCAAATGAAGTAGCTCTGAAAAGGGTCAGGGAGGAAGCGGGAATTTGTGCTGAAATCGTTTCAACAGCAGGCAATACAAGCTATGAATTCTATTCTGTGACGCGTCAAAAGCCGGTTTGCAACAAAATTACCTGGTATATAATGAGTTCCCCAAATGAAGAATATACGATTGGTGAAGAAAAGAAGTTTACCGAAGGAGGTTTCTTTGGTATAGAAGATGCAATCGGACGTATTACATACAGCCAGGACAAATCACTTTTAAACCTTTCATTCAGAATGTTCAAGGAGCTTTCCTTAGAAGCGGTATAAGCAATAAGTAAGTTTGGAATTGGAATAGACATAATGATGTTAATAAAAAAGAGGCTGTTGCAATACTGGGCGAACACATTGGTTCGCCACTACAGGGGCAACAGCCTCTTTGTATAAGGTGGTTAAATGCAAAAGGACTATAAAACAGTATTAAATCAGGCGGTTTGTGAAATTGAGGAGAAAAAATCGAGATTTATCACAAATGTTAAGCCTGTACAAAGTGAGGAAGAAGCACTGAGTTTTATAAATTCATTGAAAACAAAATATTGGGATGCTACTCATAATGTTTATGCTTATAATATTTGTGGAAATAATATAATACAAAGGTTCAGCGATGATGGGGAACCCTCAGGCACCGCCGGCCTTCCTGTACTCGAGGTAGTCAAAAGAATGGGTATCCAGGATGTGGCGGTAGTTGTTACCAGATATTTCGGAGGAACTCTTCTGGGAGCATCGGGTTTGATCAGAACATACGGCAAAAGTGCATCACTTGGGCTGGAACAGGCAGTAGTCGTATGGAGAAAGCTTTGTGATGAATTGGGCATAATTTCCGAATATACAATGTTGGGAAAGATACAAAACCTACTCTCATCAAAAGGGTACACTGTCAAGGGAATGGTTTATGAGCAGGATGTGGACATAACTGTATATGTACCTGTTAATGAAAGTGAGGATTTTGTCAGGGAAATCATTGAAGTGTCAAATGCCAGGGTGTTGGTTGAAACGAGGGGAAAATCCTACATAACTGTTGATATGGATGGAAAGCTTATAGATAGTTGACAGAGGACAATTTACAGTTGAAATGGAGGCGCATTTTATGCTTGAGGAAGAAATGCTTGAAAAGAAAGTTTGGGCAGTTGTCGGAGCTAATGACAATCCGGGCAAATATGGAAATATGATTTATAAAAAACTGAAAAGGCACGGTTACACTGTTTACCCGATAAACCCCAATTATGAAACTATTGAGGGGGATAAGTGCTATCCCGATCTCTCTTCACTTCCGGAAAAGCCGCAGGTGATCGACATGGTAGTTTCACCCAAGAGGGGAGCTGCTGTTCTTGAAGAAGCGGCAAAGCTTGGAATTGAAAATATTTGGCTTCAGCCGGGTACCCATAATGACAACATAATGAAACTTATCGGGGATAGAGGCTTGACTGCTGTGCAGGCCTGCGTTTTAGTAGCACTAAGGTAGGAGACCTTCCTTTGTAATTTACTGTAAAAAAAGTGATATTATTACAACATGAATATTGTAATAAACAAACCTTGGGACTGGACTTTTTAAGTTCAGTCTTTTTTTATGCTTGTTATTCCCTTAACTGACAGTAAAATTGCAAAAAGTAAAGGAATGTCCCTTGGAATTCAAAAATTTACTTTTATATAGAATACATGGGACTTGATTGGCATAAAGATATCGTATAAAAGTTTTAATTTTGTGAGGTGGCCGGATAATGCGGAAAGCAGTAAGTATAATTATAATATGTTTCATGATTATGACTGTATTTTCAGGGTGCGGGTTACTGCAAAAACTGGGTCTTCAAAAAAGCGGCAGTGATGAACTTACCCCTGTAAGTAGTGTTGCCATGAACGAAACAGATGCTAAAACCCTAAATGATAAACTTCCGATATATTTGTATTTTGCCAATCAGGATAACACCAAGCTGAAACTTGAGGTCAGATACATTCCAATGACTGAAGCTAAAAAGAGTGTTAATAATCTGGCATCCACCATAGTTAAGGAATTAATCAAGGGACCTGCTGAAAAGGGACTACAGGCTACTATACCCAAGGGAACTAAACTCCGTTCACCAGTAAGTATAAACGCCAGGGTTGCCACGGTGGATTTGACCGGTGAATTCATTGATAACCATTCCGGCGGGAAAAACGAAGCTCAGATGACTATTTACTCAATTGTAAATTCACTTACTGAACTCAAGGACATAGAAAAAGTAAAATTTACTATAAATGGAGCGGTTAAAGCTGACTTTAAAGGATTTTACCAGTTTAATGCGTTATTCCCGAGAACTGTATCCTTGATTTCCAAAGAAGTAACTCCTTCCGACGGAGCATCCGGTAAGAGCAGCGGAGACAAGAATAGTACCGATAAAGCCAGGGAAAGTACGGCAAAACCGGATACAAAAGGAAACTCCACTGATAAGGCTTCAACAAAGGCAAAGGATAAACCAAGTAATTCAAATATAAGTAACGACCAGACTACATCCGGAATGAGTGAAGAAGATTATGCTACATATCTGGAAGAAAATGACCTCCTGGAATAATGCAATAGACGTCCTTGTGAGATATTAAAAACCTGGGATATAAAATCCCTGGTTTTTTTGTCCTTACAATTCCAAAGCCGTATCAGTGGTGGCAGCAGCCGCCGCATATATGTGAATTGGGGCATGCAGGAGTCTCTGCAGACTTTCTGGAATGAATAATATTCACTTTGCTGAATATAGTTTCAAGTTCATTGCATCCGCATTTGGGACATTTTATCAGTTTCTGTTCTCTTTCACTGATCTTTGCAGCTGCGTTGAATTCTTCGCCGCAGCTTGAACATTTTAAATCATAAAACGGCATTTTTTAGCCTCCGCTTCTTATATGTAATTTAATTATCCGAATTATAGTACCCATTGTCAATTGACGCACCTTATATGAGATAAAAAACCAGTAAATACACAGAACAAATTGATATTGTGAGTATCATAAGCGGGAATGCCACTTTGAAATATCGGATAAAGGTTATTTTATGTCCGAATTCGTCTGCTATTCCGGTTGCTATAACATTTGCACTTGCACCTATTGTTGTTCCGTTTCCTCCAAGACATGCTCCAAGGGAAAGAGCCCACCATAATGGGTTTACATTAATCCCGGTCATAACCCCGACGTCCTGAATAAGAGGAATCATAGTGGCGACAAACGGGATATTGTCTATAAATGCAGAAGCTATTGCAGCAACCCAAAGTATTGCAAGAGTCATAAGAACGGTATTTCCCCCCGATATATCTATAACTCCACGGGCAAGCAGATTGATTATACCGGAGGCCTTTATTCCGCCTACTAAAACAAAGAGGCCGGCAAAGAAAAGTATGGTTTTCCATTCAACTTCTTTTAATATCTTTTCAGGGTGTATACCCGTAATAATCAATAGAATAACTGCACCTGCAAGTGCTATGGTAGAAGATTCAAAATTAAGCAAACCATGAAAAACAAACCCTAGAATAGTTAAAGCCAGAACAGCCGTGCATTTTTTAAGCAGTACAATATCTTTGAGTGCTTCTTTTTCGTCCATGGACAATAGTTTAAGTTTAGCTTCCTGTGACGTCTTTAACTTCTTTCTGTATACAAGTAAAAAGATATAGGTGGTCAGGAATAAAATAGGAACAATAATTAATGCATCATTCTTGATAAAGTCCATAAAAGTGAATCCGGAAGCACTGCTTATCATTATATTTGGAGGATCACCAATAAGTGTTGCCGTACCTCCGACATTAGATGCGAAAACTTCTGATATAATAAAAGGTACCGGGTTTGTATGCAAATCTTTTGCGATATTAAGAGTTATGGGCAATATCAGTAGAATTGTTGTTACGTTATCCAGTAAAGCGGAAAGGATGCCGGTAATCAGTGAAAGTATGACCAGTAGCTTCCAGGGCTCTCCTCTGGTTATTTTTACAGTTTTTATTGCCAGATACTCAAAAACCCCGGTTCTTCTGGTGAGCATCACAATTATCATCATGCTTATAAGTAAAACAAGAGTATTGTAATCAATATATTCAAATGCATCCTTCTGCGTGATTATTCCTGCTACTACCATTAAAACAGCGCCGGAAAGAGCAATAACTGTCCGGTCTAATTTTTCAAGTATTATCATTATATAGGTTATAATAAATATTCCGCCTGATAAAATCATATTATATGTATGCGAAGCCAAATTTAAATCCTCCTGTATAAGATAATGAAATTATTTTATCATAAAAAGGGATAATAAAATATAAGTCAATAGAAGCCGGAAAAAAGATAACGAACAAAGATTTTTGAATAATTACTTATTGAGTATTTCATGATTTTGTGATAATATGTTAGTGAAAAATTTAACTAAAAAATGTAAAGTGATTATTGAAACGGTGATATTGCAGTTCAATAACACTAAAAATAGTGTTCCACAGTTTGACATAATTTGCCGAATTGTTATAACACAAAATAGTTAAATTGCAATAACATAAAACATAAATTGCATTGGTTAAAACTTACAATCGAAAGGGGAATTAAAGTGACTACAAATACAAAATTGCAAAATTGGGTAAAAGAAATGGCTGAAATGTGCCAGCCAGACAAAATTCACTGGTGCGACGGTTCACAGAAAGAGTATGATCGTTTGATGCAGGAGATGGTTGATAGTGGAATGGCAACACCTTTGAAGAAACGTCCCGGATGTTATCTTTTCCGCAGTCATCCTTCTGATGTGGCTCGTGTTGAAGATAGAACCTTTATCGCATCTAAAAAGAAGGAAGATGCAGGTCCTACAAACAACTGGGTAGATCCCGACGAACTTAAGGCTACAATGAAAGAATTATACAAGGGCTCCATGAAGGGCAGAACAATGTACGTTATACCATTCTCAATGGGACCTATCGGATCTCCTATTTCCAAAATAGGTGTGGAGCTTACCGACAGCCCTTATGTTGTAGCTAATATGAGAATAATGACACGTATGGGAACCGCTGTTCTTGATACTCTCGGAAACGGAGAATTTGTACCCTGTCTGCATTCCGTAGGTGCTCCTCTGGAAAAGGGACAGAAGGATTCATCATGGCCGTGTGCTCCTATTGAAAAGAAATATATCAGCCACTTCCCGGAAGAAAGAATGATATGGTCTTATGGTTCCGGATACGGCGGAAATGCACTCCTCGGAAAGAAATGTTTCGCACTCCGTATAGCTTCAGTTCTTGCAAGGGATGAAGGCTGGCTTGCAGAACATATGCTCATTTTGAAAATTACAGACCCACAGGGAAATACAAAATATGTTTGCGGTGCTTTCCCAAGTGCCTGCGGCAAAACTAACCTTGCTATGCTTATTCCAACAATTCCCGGTTGGAAAGTTGAAACAATAGGTGATGATATAGCATGGATGAAATTCGGTTCAGATGGACGTCTCTATGCAATCAACCCTGAAGCTGGATTCTTCGGTGTTGCTCCTGGAACTTCAATGGATTCCAATCCTAATGCAATGTTAAGCATAAAAGAAAATACAATATATACAAATGTAGCTTTGACAGACGATGGAGATGTTTGGTGGGAAGGTATCGGAACAGAGGCGCCAAAGCACTTGATCGACTGGAAAGGTAAAGATTGGGCTCCGGGTTCTGAAACTCCTGCAGCTCACCCGAATGCACGTTTTACAGCTCCTGCAGAGCAGTGCCCTGTTATTGCAGACGAATGGCAAGATCCTAAAGGCGTGCCCATTTCTGCAATATTGATAGGCGGACGCCGTCCAAGCACAATTCCTCTGGTTCATGAAAGCTTTGACTGGAAACATGGTATATTCATGGGTTCAATAATGGGTTCAGAAATAACCGCAGCAACAATTTCTGCAAACATTGGCCAGGTTCGCCGCGATCCGTTTGCAATGCTTCCTTTCATGGGTTATCATGTATGTGATTATTTACAGCACTGGCTTGATATCGGAGAAAAGTCAACAGCCGACAAACTGCCTAAGCTATTCTACGTCAACTGGTTCCGTAAGGACGCCAAAGGCAAATGGCTGTGGCCTGGATACGGTGAAAATAGCCGTGTACTCAAATGGATCTGCGAAAGAGTATCAGGTACAGGTAAAGCAGTTAAAACTCCTATCGGTAATATGCCGACAGTTGATGCTATAGATACTACAGGCCTCGATGTAAGCAAAGCCGATATGGAAGAATTGCTTAAGGTAAATAACGAAGAATGGCTCAAAGAAGTTACATCAATTAAAGAACATTATGCTAAATACGGCAGCAAACTTCCAAAAGAAATGGC
>JAUZPR010000072.1 GCA_030705825.1 Bacillota bacterium
ATAAAAAGAGTATCTGTTAAACAGATACTCTTTAAAGTAATTAATTGTTTACGTTTATTTAATTGAATTATATTTAGCCTGGTTTATATCGGTTTTATATGATGCAACCAGTTGCTTGAGCTGCTGATTCTGATATACAAATTGTTTTCCGTATTCACGGTAATCTGTAGCACATTTTAAGCTTACAGGCGTGCCTGCAGGATATTTCTCAACTAGTTGTATTATATGATAACCAAACTGTGATTTTACAAGTTCTTTAGTTGTCTGTCCTGGGCTCAAATTAAAAGCAGCGCTCTCAAAAGCCGGATCCATATTATGCCCTTTTGCAAACACATAATCTCCGCCATATTCAGCTGAACCTGTATCTTGTGAATTTTTTTCAGCAAGTGTAGCAAAATCTTCACCATTATTTACTTTAGTCAATAAATCCTGGGCTTTTTTCAAAGCTTCATCCTGTTTATCCTGGGAAAGTGGCTGCATTGTATTCGGATCAACTGTATCTATCAATATATGTCTTACCCATACAGCTTCTTCACCATTGGATCTGTATGAGGAATTTTTATAAAGGTCCTGGTTCTTATTATAAAAATTCTGAACATCAGTGTCGGTTATCTTTTTTATTTCGGCCTGGGCATAATTACTCTCAAGGGCTTGTTCCTTAAGGAGCGATTTATATTGACTGAGGCTTATTCCAAATTGACTTTTAAGCTGATTTACAACTTCCTGTGTTGTAATATTATTTTGTTGAGCAATTTTCTTTTCATAATCATTTATATATTGCTGCTGATCCGATGTCAATTTTATATTAGCCGTTTTTGCCTTGATCAACTGAACCTTGCTCTCCTTGATAGCATCAAGAGTCTGCTTTTTAGCATAATCCAAGGCATTTTCGCCCTGATATTTTGTATTCCAGAAAGTAGCGCTCGTAATTGACGGATCCGTCTGCTGAGCTGACTGTAACATGGAGCTCTTCACTTGTGTCAGATAAAATTGAAATTCCCAAGTGCTTACCTTTTCATTACCTATTTTTGCTACGTAACTGCTGGAAAATGGATTAACTATCAATAGGATTATAACTGCAACAATTGCTGCACCCAAACCAATCAAGCCAAAAATCAGCGGCTTGGAACCTTTTTTTTCATTGTCCTTGTTTTGAACACCGCTATCCAATTGTATCTCTCCCCATCATTATTTAATACTTTCTTCTAATTTAGGTCGTTTTGGGCAATATAATTATACTGCACCTTTTAAATTTCATTATACTTAATATTTCTTCAAACAGCAAAGCTTTTCACATCCTGTAATAAAAACTTAATATTTTCCAGTACCTTCTTTCTCTCAATCCCTAAGGTCCTGAAAAGCAGATATGGAGCATTCCCTGCGTTAAACATAAGCTGTCTTCTATATTTTGCCGTTAAATTGCCAAGACCTTCTATATTAAGGCTTCTACCATTTTTTAGCTGCAGCAGGATAGTATCATTCTTTTCAGTAATGGATGAAAACCCTGTCTCTTTGGCAAGGGCTTTTATATATGCTATCTCGAGAAGATTATGGACAGGCTCGGGAATATCCCCGTATCTGTCAATCAATTCGTCCCTGACATCTTCCATGTCCTGCTGATCCTGTAATGATGCAATCTTTTTGTACATATCTATCTTCTGATCTTCAGCACTGATGTATTCATTATCTATATAAGCACTTACATTTATGTCAATTGTCATTTCGGTCTCATTTTCATCTATAGTTTCACCCTTAAGCTCCCTTACGGCTTCATCCAGAAGCCTGCAGTACATATCATAACCTACCGCTTCCATATGTCCATGCTGCTCTGCTCCCAACAGGTTTCCGGCTCCCCTTATTTCCAAATCACGCATTGCTATCTTAAATCCTGACCCGAGTTCGGTAAATTCCTTTATTGCCTGAAGGCGTTTTTCTGCAACTTCTGAAAGCATTTTATCCCGTTTATAGGTTATATATGCATAAGCCATTTTATTCGAACGCCCCACTCTTCCACGGAGCTGGTGAAGCTGGGCCAATCCCATTTTATCAGCGTCTTCTATAATTATTGTGTTTACATTGGGCATATCAAGCCCCGATTCTATTATAGTAGTGCAAACAAGAACATCATATTCATCATTTATAAAATCATTTATTATATCCTCCAGTTCCCGTTCACTCATCTGCCCATGTGCAATGGCAATCCTTGCATCAGGAACCAGTGCCTGTAATTCTGCCGCTTTTTTTTCAATGGTCCTTACTCTGTTATAAAGATAGAAAACCTGGCCATTTCTGGCTAATTCCCTTGTTATGGCATCTCTTATTACATCATGGTTATATTCCATGACATAGGTCTGCACCGGATACCGGTTTTCAGGAGGATCTTCTATGATACTTATATCCCGGATACCTACCAACGACATGTGAAGCGTTCTTGGAATAGGTGTGGCTGTAAGCGTCAGCACGTCTACATTAGGTTTAAGACTTTTCAGCTTTTCCTTGTGGGTTACACCGAAACGCTGTTCTTCATCCACAACAAGCAAGCCGAGATCCTTGAATAGTATATCTTTCTGGAGAAGCCTGTGAGTACCGATAAGTATATCCACTACACCTGCTTTAACATTTTTAAGTATGTTTTTTTGTTCGGCCTGGGAACGAAATCTGCTTATAACCTCTATAGTAACCGGGAAATCCTTCATTCTTTCCTTAAAGGTATTATAATGCTGCTGTGCAAGTACCGTAGTAGGGACCAGATAAGCAGCCTGTTTACCGTTTGTGGCGGCTTTGAAAACAGCTCTTTCGGCCACCTCGGTTTTTCCGTAGCCAACATCTCCGCACAGCAGTCTATCCATGGGTCTTTTTAATTCCATGTCCTTCTTGATTTCTTCTATGCATTTGATCTGATCTTCGGTTTCTTCATAGGGGAAGAGGTCTTCAAACTGTTTTTGCCAGACCGAGTCCTCGGAAAAGGCATAGCCCTCGGCTGACTGCCTTGTAGCATAAAGCCTGATAAGCTCTTCGGCTATCTCTCTTAATGATTCCTTTACACGCTTTCTGGTTTTAAACCATTCAGAACCACCAAGTTTATTCAATTTGGGAGCCTTACCCTCCGAGCCTATATATTTCTGGATAAGGTCCAGCTGGCTGGTTGGTATATACAGGTAATCCCCCTCGTTATATCTGATTTTCAGGTAATCTCTTTTGACATTCTCGACTGCAAGCTTTTCTATTCCTACATACTGACCTATTCCGTGTGCCTGATGTACAACATAATCTCCAGGATTCAAATCGGTAAAAAGGTTTATTTTACTGCCCTTACGCTTAGTATGAGGTCTTTTTGGCTTTTTATCGGCTCCAAACGCTTCCTTGTCACTTATCAAAACCCAGCCTATGGATGGATACTCAAACCCTTTATTCAGGCTTCCGTGAGTAATTACCACCTGACCGGGCTGAACAGTAAAATCGGTATTATCATTATAAACAGCTTCTATTCCATCCTGCTCAAAGGACTCCCTGAGTTTTTCGCCTCTGCCTTTGGCGCCTGATAATACTACAATCCGGTAATTCTTTTGTTTCCAGTTTCTGATGTCTTCAGTCAGAAGTTCCATATGCCCCTGATAGGATCCGATTTGTCTTGAGACAATGTTATATGTACGGCTGCTTAAATTATTAAGGCCTTCAAGCGGCATAGCACTAAGATATACTACATCACCAGACTTGAATCTTTCTTCAATTTCAGACTCTTCAAAATTAACCTGGTATGTTCTTGGCAGTATGACTCCCTTATGCAGAAGATTCCCACATATTTCCCTGTGTTCGGCAATGGAGTTTTCTATTCTTTGCTTAATTCTCAAGGGTTCGTCGGCAAAAATAACCATATCCTCTGTATAATCCATTATGAAGGAAGGTTTATCAATAATGAATGGTATAAATCTGTCTATCCCCGGGAAATAGTAATCGGTTTTAAGCCTCAAGATATCCGATCGTATTTTTTCACCGACATGTTCAATATATTCGGTTGAGTTCTTCCTTCCGGTTTCAGCAGTATGTTTATGCAAGTCCTTTTCTATTCTGCTTATAATATCCTCCATGTCCTCCGGAGGATATATCACTTCCCGTGCCGGTATAATCCTGATCTTGTCAACCCTGTCCACAGAACGCTGGGTAATGGTGTCAAAGCTTCTTACCGAATCGATTTCATCGTCGAAAAGTTCCATTCTTACGGCAGAATCGCTGCCTAATGGAAATATATCAATAATACCGCCTCTGATAGCGAATTGCCCCATACCTTCAACTGTCTCTACTCTTTCATACCCTGTTGAAAGAAGGCTGTAGGCAAATGAATCGAGATCTATCCTGTCCCCTAAAGAAAATTCAAAGATACTTTTTTCGAATAATTCCTTTGGAATAAGCTTCTGCATTACAGCTTCTGCCGATGTCACAATGAATCTATAGTCTCCCTTTATGATCCTGTCAAGGGTTATAAGCCTCTGGTATATCTGATCATAGCTTTTGGCTTCTACATCGTATAGCATTATTTCTTTTGAAGGTAAAAGAAGAACATCGTCGGATAGAAAAAAGGAGAAATCCTCGTAAGCCTTTCTGGCTTGCATGTCATTGACTGCAATAAATATACCCTTTAAATCCAGGTGTTTGCAGATAGAATAGGATATATGCACCTTTTGCGTATCGGATGGACCGATTATATTTACAGGAAATTTACCGCTCTTAAGTGAGGCAAGTATATCATTATATTCTTCCAGTCCTAAAATAGGATCAATAAAAAAATTCATAACTCCCTACTTCCCGTTGAATGTGTTCATAGCATTATTAATGCCTGATTTTACGATTTCCGTTGCCGCATCGGCTGCAAGAACTATACTGTTATTTATTAGTTTACGGTCCTCTTCATTAAACCTGCCCAGGACATAATCGGCAAGATCCCAGTTTTCAGACGGCTTACCGATACCTATCCTGATTCTCGGAAAATCATCGGTCTGTATTTGGTATAATATTGATTTCATTCCATTATGAGTCCCAGAACTGCCCTTGGGCCTGATTCTGACCTTTCCCAACGGCAGATCAATATCATCATATATTATTATCAATCTGCTGCCTGGTACTTTGTACCACTCCATTATTTCCCTGATACTTTCTCCGCTCAGGTTCATAAAGGTCTGCGGCTTTACAAGCAGTATCCTCCGGCCTCCTATTTCTCCATCTCCGATAAGGGCTTTATGCTTTACCTTTGAAACCTTTATATTGTTTTTATATGCAAGAAGGTCTACAGTATCAAAACCCACATTGTGCCTGGTATTCGAATACTTTAAACCTGGATTTCCCAACCCTGCTATTACGAATAATTCTTCCAAAATACTCCCTCCTGTAATCACAGGATATTATACCATATATGTTTTCAAATAAAAACTTTGGGTATGCAATCTTTCAGCGTAATGACATAAAAACAAAAGGGGCTGTTGTAAAACCGGGCAAACGCCCGGGTTCGCCCCTACACACAGAATAATGATTCGGTGCGTAGGGGTTGACCCATGTGTCAACCCAATAATACAACAGCCTTGTGATTTTGTTTTTATACTATTTCTCCTTTTGAGTAAACAAGGTGCTTATTGAAATATCGCCGTATATTCTTTCTATTGCCTCTGCGAGTATGGGCGCAACCGATATCTTTGTAAACATTTCAGCATCCTTTTCCTCTGCAAGAGGTATTGTATTAAGCATAACCAATTCCTTTATACAGGAATTCTTCAGTCTATCCACAGCAGGTCCGGATAAAACCGCATGTGTACAGCATGCATATACTTCTGTAGCACCCATTTTGGACAACGCTTCTGCAGCCTTAACAATTGTTCCGCCGGTATCTATAAGGTCATCAACAATTACGACCCTCTTACCTTTTACGTCACCTATAATATTCATAACTTCGCATTCGTTTGCCTTGGGCCTTCTTTTATCAATTATTGCTATGGGAACTTCAAGCCTTTCAGCTATCTTTCTGGCCCTCGTTACACTTCCAACATCGGGTGAAACGATAACCAGATCATTCAAATTTTCAAATTTTTCCTTGAAATGTTCTGCAAGGATAGGCATTCCAACGAGGTGATCCACAGGAATATCAAAAAATCCCTGAAGCTGAGGTGCATGGAGATCCATTGTCAAAATTCTGTCAGCTCCTGCTACTGTGAGCAAATTTGCCACCAGTTTTGCAGAGATAGGGTCTCTGGCCTTTGCTTTTCTATCCTGCCTTGCATATCCGAAATAAGGCATTACTGCTGTAATTCTTCCGGCAGATGCTCTTTTCAACGCATCTATCATGATAAGCAGTTCTACGAGATTATCATTTACTGGCGGGCAGGTTGACTGGATAATAAACACATCCGATCCCCTTACAACTTCACCAATATTAATCTCTGCTTCGCCGTCGCTGAATTTTCTTACTGTAGCAACTCCAACAGGCAAACCTATTTTTTCAGCAATTTCGTCTGCCAGAGCTCTGTTTGAGTTGCCGGCAAAAATCTTGATATCTTTTCCGTGCAAATTCATACTGATACCCCTTTTTGAGTAATAATTTCAAAACCTTTATTTTTTCTTGATTCCTTTCCTAACCACCCAGTCTTCCTTGTTGACCTGCCTTTCCCTTGCTACAGCAAGGGCATTTCCTGGTACATCTTCGGTTATGGTTGAACCTGCTGCTATGTAGGCATTATCACCAACATTTACAGGAGAAACCAGATTTACATTACATCCTATAAAAGCACCATCACCGATTGTTGTTTTATATTTTTTGCTGCCGTCATAGTTTACCGTTACAACACCACAGCCAAGGTTTACGCCTTTTCCAACTTCCGAATCCCCTACATATGTAAGATGGGAAACCTTTGTTCCGTCTCCGATTACCGATTTCTTGACCTCAACAAAATCACCTATCTTAACCTTGCTTCCTATAACGCTTCCAGGGCGTATATAAGCAAATGGGCCTACATGAGTTTCCTGTCCTACGCGGCTTTCAAGCACTACCGAATTGTTTACCTCTGCCCCGTTTTCAATTATTGAATTCACAAGTCTGGAATTGGGGCCTATTATACAATCTTCCCCTATAATTGACTTTCCTTCAATAATTGTACCCGGATATATTACCGTATCGATTCCGATTTCCGAATCTGCATCTATGTAAGTAGAAGCAGGATCAATAATTGTTGCACCGGATTTCATGAACCCGTCAAGTATTCTTCTTTTCATTATATCAGATGCCTGGGCAAGCTGAATCCTATCATTTATACCCAGTACCTCATCCGGGTTGGAGACCGTAAAAGCTCCTACCTTATATCCTTTTCCCAGCAAAATTCCTATTGTATCTGTTAAGTAATACTCTCCCTGGTCATTGTCATTGCTTAATTCCTTTAATGCTTCCAAAAGCAGTTTTGTATTGAAGCAATACATACCGGAATTTATTTCCTTAATACTTCTCTGCTCGGGAGAGGCATCCCTGTGCTCTATTATTCCCGAAACAAAGCTCTGACTATTACGGATTATTCTGCCGTAACCGGTAGGATCATCTTCAATTGCAGTAATAACTGTTGCCGAATTATTATTTTCCTTATGATAGTCAAGTGTCTTTTTCAGAGTTTCTTCCGTTATAAGGGGAGCATCGCCGCACAGCACTATAACCGTTCCGTCCTTATCCTTAAGAAAATCCCCGGCCTGCATAACAGCATGACCTGTGCCAAGTTGTTTATCCTGGCAGGCATACTCTGCTTTATCACCTAATATTTCCTTTATTTGTTCAGCTTTATGTCCGACAATTATAGCACTCTTTTGGGACCCAGCACCTTGAACTGCTCTGTAAACCCATTCAACCATAGGTTTACCACAAATTTTATGTGAACATTTTGCATTTTTTGACTTCATTCTTTTGCCTTCGCCTGCTGCCAGAATCACAGCTGTCAATTGCTCCATAAGATATTCCTCCTGTATTCCAGGTTATATTTTCTCACTTTTCACTGCCTTTTTCAACGAAAAAGAAAATTAAAATCGCATAATGCAACTTTTTATCATAAGTCTGCAAAAATTTACACCTCAATAATATACATTTACTAAAGCAATTTTTAATATCCTTCAACATAAATAAAGACACTCTATACAAGTGTCTTTAAATTTTTTATATTTATTATTGTCCATCAACTGTAGCCGAATCATATTTTTCAAGTATAGCCTTTTGTATTTTATCTCTAGCAGCCGGATTAATCGGATGAGCTATATCCCTGAACTCACCCTCGGGTGTTTTCCTACTGGGCATTGCAATGAATAGTCCATTCTGACTTTCTATAACCTTTATATCATGAATTACAAATTCATTGTCAAATGTGACAGAAACCACTGCTTTCATTTTTCCTTCCGCGTCTATTTTTCTTATGCGAATATCAGTAATTTCCATAGTCGTTTACCACCCTCCGTTTGTTATGTATATTATTATATTCGATGTAAATTTAATTTTTCCTTCTTTTGTTCTAAAAAATATGCAATTTTTTTGCCCGCATTCCATTTTATTCAATCATATATAACAAATATATTATATTGGGTTGCAGATGCATTACATATAGTTTTCATTTTTTGTCTTTTTATACCTATCTCTTCTTACTTGGTTTAAGGTCAATTATTCCTTCTTCCTGATTGACAAAATTAAGTGTCAATAGGGAATAGTAATCGTCAACAAGCTTTTTAACCGGTTCGGAGGTTTCTACAAGAACACCTATCCCGGCTACCTCACATTCAAATTGTCTTGCCAGTTCAACTATTCCTTTTGCAGTTCCTCCGCCCTTCATGAAGTCATCTATGAAAAGCAGCCTGGAATTCCTTTTTAATGCCTTCATAGGCAAAACCATAGTTTGTATTTTACTTGAAGATCCTGATACATAATTTATGTTTACCGAGGCTCCATCAGTGGCTTCATTATTATGTCTTACGATTATAAGCGGTACGTTCAGGTACCTGGCAGTAGCAAATGCCAATGGTATACCTTTGGTTTCCATAGTTAAAACATAGTCTATATTCTTGGAGCTGAACCTCGTCGCAAAAATACGGCCCATTGCCGATATCTTCTGGGGGTCATAAATGATATCCAGCATGTAGAGATATCCGCCCGGAAGAATCCTTTCCTTCCTGGTCAACTCACCTGCGGTTTCATTAAGCAGTTCAAATATTTGCTGCTCACTTAATTTGGGGACATATTTTACTCCACCTGAAGCTCCTGCAATCGATTCTATAGTTCCCAAACCATATTTTTCGAGAAGCTCCTGAACAACATCAATATCTTCACTTATTGTTGACTTTGCAGAACCGAACATTTCTGCAAATGCTCCCAAGGTAAAAACTTTTCCCGGAGTATCTGACAAAAGTTTCATCAAAACTGCAATACGTTCGCTTCTTTGGAGTTTCTCCATAAATATCCCTCAATTCATAAATTTCCGAGTAATATATTTAAATATTATTATACAATAATTTTACGAATATTTTATATTTTTTTGCAATAATATTCGGATTTTTATAATTAATTTGGAAAGTATGATATTATCTTTACTGGAATGGGCAATATATAAATGTATATTTAAGGTTATTTTTAACTTTTACAAATAATTAGAAATGTTGTATTATATATAAAATGAAGCAAATTCCTTATAAAACATTTGCATTTCTAAGGCCAAATGCAAATGGCATTAAATTAGTATTTACTTCATTTTATTACAGCTGAAATAAGTTGATCTAAGTACATTGATTTATTATGCCCGGCTTTTGGGACATAATGTATATAAGAAACTTAGTTCAACTTATATAGATACCGTAAACTTTGTTAATGACTAGAATATAATAAATGAGATGAAGAGTTAATATGTTGAATTCACAAAACTTAATTCAACATATACTAATAGTGTTTCTTATCATATGCAGCACAAAGGAGTGTTAATATTGGATTGTTTGGACCCTTTGGAATCAGATAAATTAAAGTATATCCATTTCATCGGAATCGGCGGCATAAGCATGAGCGGACTTGCCGAGATACTTTTGCATCTCGGATACGAAGTTACAGGTTCCGATATGAAAAGTTCCGGAATTACACAAAAATTAGAAAAAAAAGGCGTCAATATAAACATAGGTCATAGTGAAGATAATATAAAAAATCCCGATCTGGTTGTTTATACGGCAGCAGTCAAAGAAAACAACCCGGAGCTTATGAAAGCCAGAAGGTTGAACATACCCGTTGTAGACCGTGCTACACTTCTCGGAAACATCATGAAGAAATATCCTTACGGTATAGCTATTTCAGGAACTCATGGCAAAACAACAACCACTTCAATGATAACCATGATAATGCTTGAATCAAAACTAGACCCCACAGTACATATAGGCGGTGAATTGGAAGCAATAGGCGGAAATACAAAAATAGGCGGGAGCGGCTTTTTTATAGCAGAGGCTTGTGAGTACGTAGAAAGCTTCTTAAAATTTTACCCCTATTTGGCAGTGGTTCTCAATATTGAACTGGACCATGTTGATTACTTCAGAGATCTGGACCATATAAAAAGTGCCTTTTCAAAATTTGCAGCCCTTGTACCGAAAGATGGATATCTGGTTGTGTGCAACGACGACCCTAATGCAGCATCTCTTGCAAAAAAGGTTGACTGTAATGTAATTACATACGGAATCAATTCCAAAGATGCGCAGTATACGGCTCAAGACATTGTATATGACGAAATGGGCTGTGCGTCATACAAACTTTTTAAGGACGGCAAAAAAATTACTTCCATGAAATTAAATATTCCAGGAATACATAATGTAAGCAACTCCCTTGCAGCCGTTGCCGCATGCAGTATGCTGGGCTGTGACATGGCTCATATAAGGGAAGGCCTCAGGAAATTTACAGGTGCACATAAACGTTTCGAGTTAAAGGGAGACGTTGATGATATTCGTGTAATAGACGACTATGCACATCATCCTTCGGAAATAAAAGCAACTCTTAAAGCAGCAAAAAATTGTGCTCACTCTAAAATTTGGTGCATATTTCAGCCACATACCTATTCCAGGACCAAATCTCTTATGGGTGAATTTGCAAAATCATTCAATGATGCAGATGTTGTAATAGTTTCAGATATATATGCAGCCCGTGAGGCAGACACCGGTGAAGTCCATGCAAGCATGCTTGCCGATAAAATCAATGCGGGAAGCCAAAAGGCAGTTTATATTCATGATTTTGATAATATAGTAAAATATCTTGAGGATAATGTTTCACCCGGCGATCTGGTAATAACCATGGGAGCCGGAGATATTGTCAAGGTTGGGGAAATGTTTATCAAAAACAAGCAAGCCAAGGAAGCGGCAGTAAGCTGATTTACGGGAGCATATGCTCCCGTTTTTTGTTGTTAATATCAAAAAGGGGCGTTACATAATCGGGTTGACACATTGGTCAACCCCTACATTTTGCACAGATTTATAATTCATATTCTGTACGTAGGGGCGAACCCATGTGTTCGCCCTTTTTGCAACAGCCCCTTATTTAAATCTTTCTTCCCGACTATTTTGCCGGGTCAATCATTACAAACTTGACTACGCCTTCAGCTGCTACCTGTCCTTCAACAGTTGCGCGAACTTTAGCTTTTATGACACTAAGCTTGTTCATTATTATTTCTACCTCAAGCCTTAAAACATCGCCAGGCACAACAGGGTTTTTAAATTTCATTTCCTCGATTTGAGCAAAAAGTCCCAATTTTCCCTTATACTCCCCTTGTGATGATACTGTGATACCTGCAGTCTGTGCCAGAGCTTCTACAAGTAATACTCCTGGCATAACCGGTTTCCCTGGAAAATGTCCCTGGAAAAACGGTTCATTGATGGTAACATTCTTTATACCAACACCCCTCTTACCGGGCTCCAGTTCAATCATCTTATCCACCATCATAAAAGGATACCTGTGTGGAATAATTTCCTGAATTTCAACATTCGTTAACATGATGTTCACCTCTCTCAATAATAGCTAATGCCCCTTGTGTTTTTCCTTTGTCTTCTGTCTGTGCATTTCAAATCTCATTTCTTTAACCTGCTCGATAATTTTTTTTGATGTTTTCCTGTTTTCTGCCTTGCTGCATTCATATTGAAGCTTCAAGGCTTCCTGTGCTTTAGTTCCTGCACCGGTCCTTTTTAACTCTTTGCTGATTTCTCTTTGCAGGCGTTTTGGATTGGCAGCTTTCCTTTCAGTGGATTTATCCTCTTCAGGCAAACTGAATCTAATCCTATCCAGGTGTTTCAGGATAAAATCATATATCTCTCCGTCCTTGGGTTCGGCTCCAAATACCACCTTTGCAGCTTCATAGCCATCGCTGCCGGTTCTTTCAAAAACACCGACCCAGTACTGTCCATCAAAAAAAACCGTAAGTACTATATTCAATTTTATTCCTCCTCTGACTTCAATTAAGGAGAACGGACAACCCGAGGAGGGCAGGTTACTGATACCCAATATTAAGGATATGCCCGGACTACCAACCGGACCGTGTTTTTATCTCCAAAAAAATTATACTAAATTATGGAGGAGTATGCAATTATCAATTGACAACTATAATAAGTCCTCCCCCCAGCAGCCGCTCCTGGCCTTTGAAGGATGGGTGATTTACCAGCTTGTCATGGATCAGCATTTCTGTCGAAGCACCTCCGTCCAGCATTGCAGCATCCTTAACACCATATTCAATCAAGTATTGAGCAAGCTCCTTTCCTGTAAAACCTGTACTGTATCCCGGCTGTCTTCCGTCCACTGTAACCAGAACTACCTTTCCGTCATATTTTATACCTATTGCCGTCCTGGGATCATAATTTGTCATTACTCCTACCCAGTCGTCCCTGGCCGGTACTGCCGATTTACCGTCCCTGACAACCCAGCTGCCACATTCATAGGCCTGATAATCCTTATTTAAAGCCGGAATACTTTCCAAACTCAAACTAATGCCGGCTGTCAAGCCACTAATCTCTGGTTTACGCTGAGCCGACCCATAAAAAGTAACTACAAATCCATTCCGTGGTATATCTGTCTCACCCTTTAGGCTAGCGGTTTCAGTTATAACACCATTAGCTACCTTTATGGAAAAATTACTGCTTTTAGCCCTGTTTGTTGTGCCGTATTCTCCGGTGTATACTATAACATCTCCTGATTTACCGGGAGTATTTATTCCTGTGACTTTTAGTTTTTTGCCATCTAGCACAAGCCAAAGCTCACTTTTAAGCTGTGTTATCCCGGCTTTCGAACCATCAAATACAAAGACTGGAAATTTTCCAGTTGAAGCTGTAACAAGTTGTCCGTTAATTACAACCATACCAATTGGTTGGCCATATTCATAAAAGAAGCCTGCATTAACAGCCGCATAGGCATTTTTACGCTTTGACATGCTGCTCAGCTCTTCAAACCCGAAAGTGCTGTCATTTGAAAGAATAGGTTCCAGTCTGACTTTTTTACTGTTCAAGTCTATTTCCAGAATATTTATCTCCTGTTTGTTACCGTCTATTTCGGTGCTTATGTGTTTGTATTCAACCGGAGATATTTCCTTTTCTTTTTTCTCTGTAGTATTCGGGCTTTTGAGGATAATGGGCTTTTGTGGCTTGGGCTCCGGTTCAAATAAAAAATGCCCCGCATATGAAAATATCAGGGCTATAACTATCGATACAATACCTATTAATATGAATGACTTATTTCTTTTCATCTACCGTAGAATTTCCTCCGTCCTCTACCTTGTATGTATTCTGCAGCTGTTTGCTGAGCTGCTTGTAGAGCATATCACCAAGACCTATTCCATTGCCTTTGGAAGCTTCATTCATCAGGTCTTCATCCATCATTGAAGTGAATATATCATTGCCTGAATCTTCAGGAATCAAATCGGATTTCGGTACTGTAGCCTTCATTTCCTTATACATCATGTTAAGCATAATACTCTCGAAATCCTGGCAAACACTTTTTAGCTGTTTTTCATCCTTGCTGTCCAGAGCAGACTGCAACTTATTGGCAAAATCATCATCAGCTGCTTTGCTTTTCGAAGTATCATAAAGTGAACTATTATTTGCAGTTACATTATTTCCTATGCTTCCTATGTCCATATTTTAAGGTAACAAACCGGAGTTATAAAATCCGTACTGCCGGCTGCTGCCTATCACCTCCTGAGGTTATTTGCCATTCCCAGCATTTCATCAGCAGACTGCACAGCCTTTGAATTAGTCTCATAGGCTCTTTGAGCTACTATTAATTTTACCATTTCATTAACTATCTGTACATTGGAGGATTCCAAAAACTTCTGCATTACTAGACTTTTATCATCCTGCTCGGAATCGGCTACAGGATCTCCGGAAGCTGAAGTTGCCGAGTAAAGGTTGCCTCCTTCGTTTAATAAGCCTTCCTTGTTGGGGAATTGTACAATGCCTAGGTTTTGTCCCAGTGAAACGTATGTTTTTGCGGTTGGATCCATGTAACCCAGCTCACCATTCTCATTGACCTGAAGATCGTTCGGGTTAATAGTAAACACTATAGGATTACCTGTATCATCAAGCACAGGATAACCATCAGATGTAGTGAGCATATTTCCGCCGTCTGTTACGCTTATCTTAAAGCTACCGTCCTTGGTATATTCGGTATCCCCCTTTGGTCCCTGTACTGTGAAAAAGCCTTCACCATTTATGGCAAAATCAAGAGGGTTACCTGTATTCTCCATATTGCCGGGGCTGAAATCCCTCTCGGTATCGGAAACTGTTGTACCCAGACCTACCTGAAGATTTACCGGCTTACCGCTGCCGTTCATCAGGCTGGCACGCTGCATTGTCTCATACAGCAGATCCTTGAATTCTGCCCTCTCGGTTTTATAAGATGTTGTATTTACATTTGCAAGATTGTTCGATATTACGTCAACATTCATCTGTTGTGCATTCATACCCAGTCCTGCAGTCCATAATGCCCTCATCATAACTGTAACCCCCAAAATTAGTTGACAGTTGACAATTGACAGATGACAATTATCTTATGTCTAACTAATAAAATTTATAATAATTTGAAAAATCATTCTTGTGTTAATTATGATTCTTCACTTTCAACTATCCTCTGTCAACTAATCACTGCCTTTTCCAACTGTCAATTGTCCTCTGTCAACTATCTTATAGCTCCCACCTGGTTGACCGTTTTGTCAAGGGTGCTGTCTTCGGCCTGTACTACCTTCTGGCTGGCTTCATAAGCTCTCATGACAGATATCATGTCTACCATTTCTCTTACAATATTGACATTGGACTGTTCTATATAGCCTTGTTTTATCGTTCCTGTAAATGGTTCTTCCTGCGAATCACTGGTTGAAGAAACAAGATTATCTCCGTATTTCCTTAATGTCTTAGTATCTGTAAATTGTTTTATCATAAGCTTGTCTATAAGCTGCCCGTTTTGTACTACCGAGCCGTCATCATTTACAGTAAAATCACCATTGTTTAAAGTTATCGGACCATTTTCCCCCAATACCAGATACCCGTCTTTTGTTACAAGCTGCTTGCTGGAATTCAGTTCAAAGGCACCGTCTCTTGTGTAATATTGGGTCATATTGCCGTTGGCATCGGGAACCTGTACTGTAAAGAATGCATTGTCTGCTCCCTGGATAGCCATATCGGAACTGTTATTTGTTCCCACCAGCTGTCCTTGTGTATAGTAGGTATAAACCTCGCCTGCATCAAAACCCATTTGCATGGATCCTATATTTCCGGTAGGATTTGTCTTGCTCCTGGTATCATTTATTCTTTCTGTCAAAGCGTCGGGAAAAGTCTGAAAGATGACCGAATCCTTCTTATACGCATTTGTATTGACATTTGCAAGATTATTTGAAATGACGTCCATCATCCTGGTATCTGCCAGCATGCTCCAGCCTGCTGTATACAGTCCTCTGATCATATATGTTCTCCGTTACTGCAATGAATTTTTAATTATTTACTATTAAACTAGGAACTCTGTTAAATATATCGGAATTTTATTCAGAAAGTTAACAAAAAAATAGAACCGGGTCGAATCAACCCGGTTCATCTGTGACGCTATAATTTATCTACGGTTTCCCTTGCTTTCAGCAAGCATACTCTGTTCGATTATTTCAATGTTTTCAAGTGCCTTTCCTGTTCCCAGTGCGACACATGAAATTGCATCATCGGCAATTATCACATTTATACCTGTTTTCTCCTGTATAAGCTTGTCCAAACCATATACAAGACTTCCTCCGCCCGTCATTACTATACCACGGTCGCTTATATCGGCAGCAAGCTCGGGAGGTGTGCGTTCCAAAACAGAATGTACTGCTTCAATAACGCTTGAAATTGGTTCTTCCAAAGCATCCATGATCTCTGTGGACGATACTGTTATAGTCTTGGGAAGTCCTGAAATAAGGTTTCTTCCTCGAATATCCATTGTAACTTCCTGTACCCTTGGGAATACAGTTCCTACATTGATTTTGAGTTCTTCGGCAGTTCTTTCGCCTATCATGACATTATGCTTTTTGCGCATATATCTTACTATAGCTTCATCGAACTTGTCTCCTGCCACCTTGATTGAAGAACTTACAACAGTTCCTCCAAGGGATATTACAGCTATATCTGTGGTACCTCCTCCAATATCTACTACCATGCTTCCGCATGCTTTAGATATGTCAATGCCGGCACCAATTGCCGCAGCTATAGGCTCTTCTATTAAATATGTCTTTCTTGCTCCTGCCTGCATGGCAGCATCTATTACCGCTCTTTTTTCAACTTCGGTTACACCGCTTGGTACGCAAACCATAATCCTTGGTTTGAACAGCTTAAAGGACCTGTTTCCGCATACCTTGTTTATAAAATACTTTAGCATTCTTTCTGTAACATCATAATCGGAAATTACACCTTCCCTCAAAGGCCTGATTGCAACTATATTTCCCGGCGTCCTTCCGAGCATACGCCTTGCTTCTTCACCAACAGCAAGCAGCTTGTTGGTATTTTTATCAATGGCCACAACTGAGGGTTCTCTTAAAACAATACCCTTACCCTTGATATATACAAGAACAGTGGCTGTACCTAGGTCAATCCCGATATCAAGTCCGAAACCCACAGAATACATCTCCCTCTAAAATTACTTAAATCTAAATTATTACCAATAAAATATTATCAATAAAGTTACAATAATGCAACAATTTTTCAAACTTAAAACCCAACCTTTGAGTCAGCTTGCTCGCTCAAGGTTGGGTTTTTAGAAGGATCTATGCTTCTTTGGCAATACTTCCCTGGTATTTGGCTTTTGTCGCCTGACCGCCTCGTATATGTCTCTCGGCTTTATTTTCTTCAAGTACATTTCTAACATCATTGGCAAGATTGGGGTTTACTCTGGCTAACCTTTCGGTGACATCCTTGTGTACGGTACTTTTGCTTATTCCATATTTTTTTGCTGCTGCTCGCACCGTTGTCTTCTTCTCGATAATATAGTTTGCCAGCTCGATAGCCCTCTCTTCAATATATTCCTTCAATTGCGGCCCCCCCTAACAGTACTGCGTTGTATATATCCACGTAAATGAAACATTATCTATTTCATTGTATGCCCTACAAGCCGCTGATATGATTAAACAATTGGAAGAATACGAAAAAGCTCAGC
>JAUZPR010000073.1 GCA_030705825.1 Bacillota bacterium
TACCAAAGATACTGGCAGTTATTGCCGGTATAGCTCTTTTTGGGTCATGGATGCTTAGAACCCTTATAGATTTTACGCAAAACCTGTTTTTAAACATGGGTCATTACATTAAGTAAGTTCAGAGTTAGGAGTTCATGGTTAGGTGTATGAGTTCGGAACAGATTTAAAGCTGCTAAGATGGATTACTACTAAAGAGAAACTTACGGGGGTTTGAATGTGGAAATTCCACTTGGAATTGTCTTTAACGGAATAGATGCATTCTTGCTGATATTTGTAAGAATGACGGGGCTTTTTGTTATAGCTCCAATATTCGGAAGGAGGAATATCCCGGCTTACCTTAAAGTTGGATTTGCACTTTTGTCATCAATCATACTGGTTAACACAATTAGCTTACCCAAGCTTAACTACACTAATTTTTACGAGTATGGATTCCTTGTTGCAAAGGAATTTGTGGTCGGAATAGTCTTAGGGTATGTTGCATACCTGATGTTCACAGCCATTTTTCTGGCCGGACAAATTATAGATACGCAGGTTGGCTTCGGTATGGTAAACGTAATGGACCCAATGAGCAATATACAGGTTTCGATCTCATCCAACTTCTATTTTATTATCAGCATGCTTATGTTTTTGGGATTGAACGGACATCTGATGCTTATAAGGGGATTGTTTGACAGCTATAAACTGATTCCTCTGGGAAGTGCCATTTTCAGCGACAAGCTGATGAATGATATCATAGCCGTATTTGGAAGCACTTTTGCACTTGGTTTCAAAATAGCTGCACCAATAATAACAGCCATACTCATCACTGATATATCACTAGGGGTTATTTCAAGGGCATTGCCTCAGATGAATGTTTTTGTAGTAGGTATGCCGCTGAAAATATTTTTGGGTATACTGATTATGTTGATTACCATTCCAATGTTTATTTCGGTACTTGATTTGATAATAAACGGAATGCACAGTGACTTGATGAATTTCATAAAGGATTTGGCACCATGAATAAGTTAAATAACAGCTCAAGCAGGAATAATTTCATAGGTGACAATGATCAGGAACTTAAGCTTAATTTGCAGTTATTTGCACAGGGTTCCGGTGACAGAACCGAAAAAGCTACACCAAAGAAACGAAAAGAAGCAAGAGAAAAAGGCCAGGTACTTAAAAGCAGGGAAATTACCTCTGCAATGCTTTTATTGGCTATATTCGTCAGTGTAAGGCTGTTCGGAGGTTATATATATAATGAAATAGCAGTATTCTTAAAGAATCTGCTGACCAATTATGCCAATACCAGTAATTCATTTACAATAAGTACGGTAGCAATAGTGTTCGGACAGATTGGCACGGTTCTTTTCAAAACTACCGCTCCAATTCTCGGAATAGCATTAATAACGGCATTAATGGTCGAATACGCACAGGTTGGGTTCCTGTTTACAGTAAAGACCCTGGGTTTCAAGTTTAACCGTATAAACCCCATCAGCGGATTTAAAAGAGTTTTTTCAATGCGTTCGGTGGTTGAACTGCTGAAATCCATAATCAAAATAATTATTGTAGCATTTGTAGCTTATTCGTATATTCAGAGCGAAACCCGGAACATTCTTAATCTTATGAACCTGGATGTCATGAGTGTAGCTATTTATATAGGAACAACAGCTTTGAATGTTGCAATCAGGATTTGTATAGTATTGATTATTCTTGCAGCCTTTGATTATGGATATCAATGGTGGGATTTTGAAAAGGGTCTGAAAATGACCAAACAGGAAGTTAAGGAAGAATATAAGCAATTGGAAGGGAATCCTGAGATAAAATCAAAGATAAGACAAAAACAGAGACAGATATCAATGAGAAGAATGCTTCAGGATGTACCAAAAGCAGATGTGGTAATAACAAACCCGACACACTTTGCAGTTGCAGTCAAATATGATGAAAAAGTGTCGGCAGCACCGGTTGTAATAGCTAAAGGTCAGGATTTCATAGCAATGAGGATAAAAGAGGTTGCAAGGGAAAACAATGTTGAAATTGTTGAAAACAGACCTCTGGCAAGAACACTTTATGATACGGTAGATATAGGAAAGGCAATTCCACCGGAGCTTTACCAGGCAGTAGCCGAAGTTCTGGCGTTTGTATATAGTCTTAAAGGAAAGGGAAAAGCAGGGTAAGTCAGTTGACAATTGACAGAGGATAGATAAAGAAAGTTGAGAGTTGGGAGTTCTGTAGGGAACGGCGCCCACGTCGTTCCGTATAGGTATAATTATGGAGACCCTGAACGCTTAACTCTGAACTCTGAACTAAAGATTTTTTACTAAAGACAAAAAGCTTGTGAGGGGAGGATTTAAGACAGTGAAATTTAGGCTGGGAGATGTTTCAGTTGCCGTAATAATTGTTGCAATTGTACTTATCATTATTTTACCGCTGCCCAGTGTAATTTTCGACATGCTCCTGGCATTAAACATTTCAGTAGCGGTAATTATACTGCTGAATGCGGTTTATGCTAAAGGTGCACTGGAAATGTCAATATTTCCGTCGCTTTTGCTGGTAACTACGTTGTACAGGCTTTCCCTCAATATTACTGCATTAAGGCTTATCCTTTCAAAGGGCGATGCCGGAAACGTCATAAGAGGTTTTGGCAGTTTTGTTGCACAAGGCAATCTGGTTGTTGGATTTATCATATTTCTGGTTATTATGATAGTACAATTCCTTGTTATAACCAGAGGTTCGGAAAGAGTATCCGAAGTCGCAGCCAGATTTACATTGGATGCAATGCCTGGAAAGCAGATGGCAATAGATGCCGATTTAAATGCAGGATTGATCTCCGAGACTGAAGCAAAGGAAAGAAGACGAATTATACAAAGAGAAGCAGATTTCTACGGAGCAATGGATGGTGCAAGTAAATTTGTTAAAGGTGATGCAATTGCGGGCATAGTAATTACATTCATTAATATTATAGGCGGTTTGATAGTCGGTGCTGTAGTAAGAGGCGAAGCTTTAAGTCAAGCCTTGAACAATTACACAATACTGACAATCGGAGACGGTCTGGTCAGCCAGATACCGGCACTCCTTATATCGACGGCAACAGGTATCATAGTAACAAGGGCGGCCTCAGACTCAAACCTGAGTACCGACCTTTTGAAACAGATATTCAGCAACCCGAAGGTACTTTTTATAGCAGCAGCTTTTTGTGCGGTACTTTCACTGTTCCTGCCCACCATACCGTTCCTTGTGCTTGGCGGAATCCTGGTATTCATAGGATATACATTGAGTAACAAGCAAAAGAACGCCATCAAACAGGAAGAGGTACAGGTACAGGAAAACGAAGTAGAGGAAATACGGAAACCCGAAAACGTTGTTTCATTGCTTCAGGTTGATCCTATAGAACTTGAATTCGGTTATGGGATTATACCGCTTGCAGATGTGAACCAGGGCGGGGACCTGCTTGACAGGGTAGTAATGATAAGAAGGCAGTTGGCTCTTGAACTTGGAATGATAGTTCCAATCATCCGTTTAAGAGATAATATACAATTAAACCCGAATGAATACGTAATTAAGATCAAGGGTGTGGAAATAGCAAGAGGAGAGCTGATGCTTGACCATTACATGGCAATGAATCCGAGCGGCGGAGAGGATGAACTTGACGGAATCAAAACCACCGAGCCGGCATTCGGACTTCCTGCGATGTGGGTAAACGAAAGTCAGCGTGACAGGGCTGAAATGCTCGGTTATACCGTAGTAGATCCGCCTTCCATAATTGCAACGCACCTTACCGAAATTATTAAGAAGCATGCAAATGAGCTTACAGGCAGACAGGAAGTACAGACACTTATAGACAATGTAAAACAGAATTACCCTGCAATAGTAGACGAGCTTGTGCCAAAGATAATGACAGTAGGGGAAATTCAAAAAGTTCTTGCCAACCTTTTAAGGGAAGGCGTATCGATAAGGGATATGGTGTCCATACTGGAAACGCTGGCCGACTATGCACCTTCAACGCATGATCCGGATATATTGACCGAATATGTAAGGCAGGCTATGGGCAGAGCAATTTCGAGAAAGTATATGACAAACGGAAAGACTTGTGTTATAACGCTTGATCCCAAGCTTGAACAGGTAATAATGGATTCGGTACAAAAAACAGAGCATGGGACGTATGTTACACTTGATCCGACAGTTACAAACACTATGCTGAGCAGTTTGTCCAAGCAGCTTCAAAGATTTACTCAGCTGGGCCAGCAGCCTATAGTACTAGCTTCACCTATTGTAAGGCTGTATTTTAAGAGACTTTCGGATCAGACAATGCCGGGGTTGGTGGTTCTTTCATATAATGAGCTTGATCCCAATATTGAAGTACAATCTGTAGGGATGGTGAGTGTCTAAAGATGAAAATAAGGCGGTATTTGGGAAAAAATACTCAGGAAGCCATATTAAAGGTTAAGATGGATTTAGGCAATGATGCTGTTATTCTGAATACCCGTAAGGTAAGACAAAAGGGTTTGTTCAATATGTTTGCAAAGCCTATGGTTGAAGTGCTGGCAGCTATTGATGATGATTACGGTGCAGCAAAGGAAAGAGTTGTAAAACAGAAGGAAGAGCAGCCAAAAGCAGTAGTAAGAGAGATACCAAATCCGGTCAAGGAAGAACAGACTGCTGCCGTAGCCCAAAGTCAAGCTCCTGAAGAACCTGAGAAGAGCAAGAAGATAACCGAGCTGGAAAACAAGGTTCAAAGCATGGAAACAATGCTCAGGAAAATTTATGAGCAGGTTCAGAATCCAGGCCAAAAGCCCGACGAAGCATTAACCGAAGAAAAACAGCCTGTAGCCGAAAGGGTATCTAAATTCTTCCATAGCAATCTTGTTAAAAATGAAGTTGAAAGTGAAATATCAGATAAGATAATCAATATGGTAAATGAGAAGCTTGGTGATAGTGCCAGTATGAATGACACGGCATCCGTCACTTATAATATTATTTCAGGAATAATAGGTCAGCCCGAGCCCATAAAGCTGAGGGAGGATGGAAAACCAACGGTAGTTATATTCATAGGACCGACAGGAGTAGGCAAAACAACTACTCTTGCCAAAATAGCAGCAAACTTCGCTCTTCATCAGAAAAAAAAGGTTGGTATGATAACTGCAGATACATACAGGATAGCCGCTGTAGAGCAGTTGAAAACCTATGCCGAGATACTGGCAATGCCCGTAGATGTAATATATTCTCCCACCGAGGTTAAAGAGGCCATTGGCAGGAATTCTGACAAAGATATAATACTTATTGATACAGCAGGACGCAGTTACCGCAACAAGACACAGTTTGATGAATTGAAAGCCCTGGTATTAGCCTGTGAAGCGGATGAAGTATATCTTGTGCTTAGTGCTACAACCAGCGGCAGAAATATTAAAGAGATAATCAATAATTACAGCTTCCTTGAAAACTACAAGCTGATTTTCACAAAATTGGATGAAACCTTGACAAACGGAGTAATTCTTAATACCAAGATGTACACAGGAAAAAAACTGTCCTATGTTACCAATGGACAAAGCGTGCCTGATGATATTGAAGTTGCCAATACCGACAAAATCACTAAAAGTTTATTGGGGAGCATACAGTAATGAGGGATCAGGCGGATAAACTAAGGCAAATAATTGATAATTTAAAAGAAAAGCAGATAAATAACCAGGAAAACCTTCCAGCAGCCTCTCCAAAGAAAAACGCCAGAGTGATTACGATAACCAGCGGAAAAGGCGGAGTGGGAAAAACCAATATTACGATAAACCTGGCTATCGCACTTAGCGAACTGGGCCTGCGGGTGGCTATACTTGATGCCGACTTCGGGCTTGCAAATATAGATGTTTTATTTGGTATTGTACCTAAGAATACTCTTGTAGATGTTGTTTACGGAAGAAAAAATATTCTGGAGGTATTGAGTGACGGACCCAAGAACATTAAGTTCATTTCAGGTGGTTCGGGTGTGGAGGAACTTGTAAAGCTTGATAAAACCCAGGTGGAAAAGTTTGTTGAAAATATAGGACTGCTGGACAAGCTTTCAGATGTAATACTGATAGATACTGCTGCCGGACTTTCAGATAATGTAATGAGTTTTGTAATGGCAGCGGATGAAGTCCTGCTTATTACAACTCCGGAACCGACTTCAATTACAGATGCCTATGCATTGATAAAAATGGTGGCTCACAGGGATAAGGATAAAATAATTAAAGTTATAGTAAACCGTGCCGACAGTGCAGCCGAAGCAAATGATCTTTTAACCAAGCTTTCGGTTGTTGCTGAAAAGTTTTTGTCAATAAAACTTTCGCCGCTGGGGTACATTCTTCAGGATGATTCGGTTTCAAAAGCAGTAAAGATGCAGCAGCCTTTTACTATGAGCTTTCCGAAGAGCCAGGCATCACGGTTGATTAAGGAAATATCCAGGAAATTGGCAGAAATAAGCAGAGAAAAGCTTACAAACGATAACAATGGCATTAAAGGTTTTGTAAGCCGGCTTCTCGGGTTTATCAATACATAGACGGGATGGGGGAATATATGACACTATCCGATATAAAGCCTGGTAGCAAGCTTGAACTGGAAATGATAAACACAATCGGAGAAAGAATCGGGCCTGTATTGGTAAGCGAATTTGAATGGGTCGAGGATGATGAAACGGCAGCAATAGCAGCGCCAATATATGAGGGAGTTATTTATCCCATGCATTCAGGTACTGCTGCAAATATATATTTCATTTACGGTATTGATTTGTATACTTGCCTGATCAGCGTTACAGACAGGTATATCAAAGATAATATACCCATACTGAAGATAAAGAAAACAAGCGAAATAACAAGGATTCAAAGAAGACAGTTTTTCAGGTTTGAATGCTCAACGCAGGTGAAATACAGGGTTGTAGAGGAAGAAGACAGTAAGAAAAATGAAGAAATACCTTTTGTAGATTCATTTACCAGAGATTTAAGCGGCGGAGGGATATGCTTCGCATGTGAAGACAAATTGGATAAAGGAACATTGATTGAATTCAAACTTTCATTGAACCAGAAAAAAACGGTAGGTTTCTACGGAAGGATAGTAAGGGTAGACCAGCGAAGCAGTGAAGAAAAGTATAGATATGATATTGCAATAACTTTCAGTAAGATAGAAAATGTGGTTAGGGAGGAAATAATTAAGCTGATTTTTTTGGAACAAAGAAAATTAAGAAAAAAAGGATTGATTTAACTATGACTGCCCAAGCAGGCAATGTTATAAAGGTGCTGGTTGTTGACGATTCCGCATTCATGAGAAGAGTAATATCCGACATACTTGACGGTGACCCTGAAATAAAAGTTATTTCTACTGCAACCAACGGAGTAGATGCAATCGAAAAAGCCAAAACTTTACAACCGGATTTAATCACACTTGACATAGAAATGCCACTAATGAATGGACTAAGCTGCCTACAGGAATTACTTAAAACCCGTTTTCTGCCTGTTATAATGTTGAGCAGTCTTACAAAAGCGGGAACTGAATATACCATAAAGGCTCTTGAATATGGAGCTGTTGATTTTATAGCAAAACCCGAAAATATTTTCGAAATGACGGGTGAAGGCAAGAAAAAAGAGATAATTGACAAGGTAAAAACGGCAGGAAGACTAAAAAAGACAAAGGTAAATACCCTACCAAACGATTTATTTGAAGAAAATGGTTTTGCAAATAAAGAAAGTACAAACAGTAAAATTGAATACATAGTTGCAATAGGTACTTCAACAGGCGGACCAAAAGCGCTGCAAAGCGTTATACCGCTGATTCCCGGAAATATACCGGCAGCTTTCCTTGTAGTACAGCATATGCCGCCGGGCTTCACCAAATCTCTTGCAGAAAGGCTGAATTCGGTAAGCAAGGTAATAGTAAAAGAAGCTGAAGACGGGGAAATCGTAAAAGCAGGACATGTTTATATTGCACCGGGAGATTATCATATGGCATTTGAAAAAAATAACCCTGACGGATTAAAAATTAAAACGACAAGAGATGCACCGGTATCAGGGCATAGGCCAGCGGTTAACTATATGATGGATTCTCTTTCTCAGACTGGGATAAAAAATGTTATAGGTGTAATAATGACTGGAATGGGAGGGGACGGAAGTGATGGGGTTGTTATGCTAAAAAGGAACAATTCGGGGTATATAATCGCACAGGATGAAGAGACTTGTGTAGTTTACGGTATGCCTAAGATGGCAGTACAAACTGGCGTAGTAGATGCAGTAGTGCCACTTAATAAAATAACAAGTGAGATAATTAGAATAGTGGGGGTGCGTATATAATGGATATGAGCCAGTATCTTGAAATTTTTATCGATGAATCCAAGGAACATCTGCAGAGTATGAATGAATGCCTTCTGCAGCTTGAAAAAGACCCAGCCTCTGACGTTTTAAATGAAATATTCAGAGTTGCACATACCCTTAAGGGTATGTCGGGTACAATGGGATTCAGCAGAATGGCAAAGCTTACTCATGACATGGAGGATATTTTATCTATCCTGAGGAGCGGAGAAATTAAAATAAACCCTGAGTTGGTGGATCTGCTTTTCCAATGCCTTGATGCACTTGAAAAATACGTTGATAATGTTGTCAACACAAGTAATGAAGGTGACAATGACAACGATGATATAATCAGGGCTTTAAAGAATGTAAAGGACAACAATCAGGGCGGAGCTGCCCCGGCTGCAGAGAAAACTGCTGCAAAGCCTGTCACAGTGGCTGTTAATTCCGCTAACCCTACTGCGAATTTCCAGTTGAACGAATATGATATGAATGTAATAAACAAGGCTAACGAAATAGGTGTGAATGCCTTTAAAATAACGGTAATTCTTAATAAAGGCTGCCTGCTCAAATCCGCCAGGTCATTCATAATATTCCAGACACTTGAGAGATATTCCGAAATAATTAAATCGGAACCTAAGGTTGAAGATATTGAAGATGAAAAATTTGACTTTGAATTTACCGTAGTGGTTCTCTCAAAGGAAAGCCAGGAATTGTTCAACAAGGAATTGAATTCAATTGCAGAAGTGGAAGAAGTTATTATAAATAGAATTGAACCTGGATCAGGTGCGGTGGAAGCACAGAAAGCAAGCCCGGATGCAAAAGCTTCAGCTTCAGGAACAGATGCTCAAAAGGGACATGAAGATAACAAGCAGGCCACTGGCGCAAAGAAGGCAGGAAAGACGGTAAGGGTTGATATAGACCGCCTTGATAATCTTATGAATCTTGTAAGTGAGCTTATTATTATCAAGACACGATTGGACGGATTAAAAGACTCTGATGACAAACAGAGTTCTGACGAAGCAATAGAGTATCTGGAGAGAATTTCAACAAGTCTTCATGATGCAGTTATGAAAGTAAGAATGGTTCCTGTAGAAACAGTATTTAACAGGTTCCCGAGAATGATAAGGGATATTGCAAAAGATCTCGGAAAAGAAATAAATCTCATAATGTCAGGTGAAGAAACGGAGCTTGACAGAACTGTTATAGATGAGATAGGTGATCCGCTCATCCATTGTCTTAGAAATTCTGCAGACCATGGTATTGAATCTCCTCAGAAGAGATTGCAAGCAGGAAAGCCCGAAGCAGGAAACATATACCTGAGAGCTTATCAGTCCGGAAATAATGTTATTATAGAAGTAGAAGACGACGGAAACGGAATCAATGTGGAAAAGGTAAGAAGGAAGGCTATCGAAAAAGGCGTCATTAATGAAAATACGGCAAAGAATATGTCAAAGAAGGATTTTGTCAATCTTCTTTTCAAACCAAGCTTTAGTACTGCTGATAAGGTAACAGACCTTTCAGGACGCGGAGTCGGCCTTGATGTTGTTAAAACAAAGATAGAAGCCCTGGGCGGCAGCATAGAAGTTGAAACAGAAGAGGGAAAAGGCAGCAGGTTCATTATACAGCTCCCGCTTACTTTAGCCATAATTCAAGCTTTAATGGTTATGATCGGACAGGAGAAATATGCTATTCCGCTCAGTAATGTACATAAAATTCAATATATTGCACCTAATGAGATCAAAATGGTGCAGGAGCAGGAAGTTATACTTTACAGGAATAATGTAATTCCAATAATAAGACTTGATAAGGTTCTGGATTCAAAAGCAGATGAAACACCTAAAAAACAGCTCACTGTTGTAATAGTGAAAAAGGGTGAGAAATTATCAGGATTCATGGTAGACTCCTTCATAGGACAGCAGGAAATTGTTATAAAATCGCTGGGAAAACTTCTGCAGGGAATCAAATCAATTTCAGGTGCAACTATACTGGGAGACGGTAATGTGGCACTAATACTTGATGTCAATTCACTTGCATAAAAAAGGGGGCATTAGACATGGAAGCAAATACCATTAATACTACCAGACAGTTTGTTACTTTCAAGTTGGAACAGAAAGAATACGGGATTGATATCCAGAATGTTTCCATAATAGAAAAAGTTTTACCGGTAACAAGGGTTCCGAAGACTCCTGGCTTCATAAAAGGCGTAGTTAATCTAAGAGGCGAAATCATACCGATAATGGATTTGCGCATGAGGTTCAATCTCCCTGAAGCTGAGCCTACAGAGGAAACCAGGGTAATCATTCTTAAAGTAGATGAATTTGTCTTTGGAATAGTAGTTGATTCAGTAGCTGAAGTGCTTAATCTTTCGGCCAATACAATTGAGAGTACCGCTAATCTGGGGAATTCCTCCAATGTGGAATTTATCCAGGGTGTAGGTAAGGTTGATGATAGAATAGTAATACTCCTTAATCTTGAGAGACTAGTAAAAATTAACAGTTAAATTGGTTATTAGGAGAAGGATTATGGCAATAAGTATAAATGACTTAAATAACCTGCAAATGGACGTACTGCGTGAGATAGGGAATATAGGAGCAGGCAATGCAGCCACGGCACTTGCTAAAATGATGAATAAAAGAATTGATATGGATGTTCCTAAAATCAACGTGCTGGAATTCAAAAATGTCAGTGATATACTAGGAGGAGCAGAAACTCTGGTTGTAGGTATATTATTGAAAGTAACAGGCGATTTGACCGGCAATATAATGTTTATGCTGGATATTGAATCAGCCAGGCTTTTAGTCAGTATACTGATGGGCGAGGAAGCTTCGAAGTACACCGATGCCTGTGAGTTCAATGAAATTGAGCAATCTGCTCTAAAAGAGATAGGTAATATCCTTGCCGGTTCTTACCTGTCCGCACTGTCTTCGTTGACAAATTTGCTTATAATGCCATCAATACCTGATTTGGCAGTTGATATGGCAGGAGCCATCTTGAGTGTTCCTGCTATAGAATTCGGCAAGGTAGGAGATACGGTACTTTATATTGAAACTGAATTTGCCTATGGACCTTCAGTAGTAGTAGGAGATTTTTTCCTTGTACCGGATATAGATTCTTATGAAACATTATTAAAAGCCTTGGGAGTAACAAATTAATGGAGAAACTGCTTAAGATAGGAATGGCTGAACTGGATTCGGCTTGCCATCCCTGTATGTTAACAACACTTGGGCTCGGTTCTTGCGTAGGCATTGCATTATATGATTCCATAACTAAAATAAGCGGATTAGCACATATCATGCTGCCTTCAAGCTTACAAGCCATTAATAATTCCAATACAGCAAAATTTGCAGATACTGCAATAGTTAAGCTTGTTGACGATATGATCAAATTGGGAGCCTGCAAAAGCAATATTAAAGCCAAATTGGCCGGCGGGGCACAAATGTTCAATTTCAGCCAGTCTGCCGATATAATCAGAATTGGCTACAGAAATGTAGTGTCCTCCAAGGAAAAGCTTGAAGAATTGGGTATACCAATAATAGCGGAAGATACCGGGGGAAGCTATGGACGTACAATTGAACTGTATTCGGATGACGGCAGGTTGGTTATAAAAACTGTAGGTCATGGCGTCAAACAAATATAGCAGGAGGATAAGATGGAGTATATCCGCAAGTTGCCTTTTTTACTTGGTGCAGTAATGTCTATTATTGTCGGATTGCTGAGTTATTCAGGTACAGGGAATAACCAGCAGGTATTTATAAAAATGGCAATTAGTATGATAGTTTTTTATATAATTGGAATTTTTATCAAAAATGTGGTAATAAGTTATAACAGGAATATGGAAGAAAAGCGGCGGCAAGAGGAATTATTGGAACGTGAAAGACTAATGGAGGAAGAAAGAATCAGGATCGAAGAAGAAGAAAAAGCAAAGTCACAGGAGAAAAATAACAGGAAATCTAAAATAGATATTAAAGTTGAAGACAATGATGGCGATTTTGTACCTCTCAACTTTGGAACATCCAAAAATGATGATGGTAATGCGCCGGATTAATCATATATAAGGAAATTACTAAAGAAAAATTTAAAGATGGGGGATTTTAATGTCGAATAGTGGTAACAAACAGCTGGAACTTTGGAAACAGTATAGCGATACTAAAGACCCTGCTATAAGAGAAAAGCTGATAATTGAATATTCACACCTTGTAAAATACGTTGCCGGAAGATTAAACATATATTTCGGTTCAAATGTGGAATACGACGATCTTGTGGGTTTTGGGGTGTTTGGCCTGATTGATGCAATAGATAAATTTGATGTCAACAAGGGCGTTAAATTTGAAACCTATGCATCTTTACGTATAAGAGGTTCAATAATTGACAGTATACGTGAAATGGATTGGGTGCCACGGTCTTTAAGGCAGAAAAACAAGGAACTTGAAAAGGTTTATTGGGAGATCGAAAACGAGCTGGGCCATTCGGCATCGGACAAGGAAGTTGCAGACAAGTTGGGAATCTCAATTGATGACTTTTATAAACTCATCAATGATGTTAACCTATCTTCCATGATATCTCTGGAAGAATTTATGGAACAGAATTATGAAGTGGGTGTGGATCTTCCCAATATGAACAGGGAGGACAGGCCTGAGAACTATGTCGAAATGACTGAACTCAAAGAGATTCTTGGTGATTCCATCAGCAAGCTCCCTGAGAAGGAAAAAACCGTAATCAGCCTGTACTACTTCGAGGAATTGACTTTGAAAGAGATAAGTGCAATAATGAAAGTGTCGGAATCAAGAATATCCCAGCTGCACACAAAAGCAATATTGCGTCTTAGGGGCAAATTAGCTCGACATAAATCGATATTAAAGGAATAAGCTGATATATTATATAAAAAAGAATCTTGTGAGTTGCATTTAATTCAGATTAATATGCAAGATTCTCATAGTAATGAAAGGGGACCTGCATATAACTATGTTGAACAATGATAGAAATGCAGAGAATAGAAATGTAAATGATGGTTTTTTTAATATTGATTTCAAGGAAGACGGCGTATATTTAGCAGTATACCCTCCTGTAGGCAAGGGTAGGAAAGTAGAAACCAGAGATGTCCAGGACAAGCTTAACCGTAAAATGGTTAAGAATTACAGCAGGGACATGATTGACATGGCTGTATTAAAAATGGATAAAAACTCTGTAAGAATTGCCGGACCTCAGGAAGAAATAAAAGTAAATACATCGGCATCGGTAATAACTTCACCTGACAAGATGAAGGCTTTTATAACTTTGACTCCGCCTGAGGGTGGAAGGATGCTTACGGCTGAGGAAATTTTAAATGAGCTTAATAAAAACAGTGTTATTTACGGAATAAACAAAACGATGCTTGATTCACTAATAGTGTATCCTGTATATAACGAGATGGTATGCATCGCAGAGGGTACACCATCGGCAAACGGCCAAAACGGTAAAGTAGAATTTACCTTTGATATATCCAAGGAAAGAAAACCTACTATTCTTGAAGACGGAAGAGTAGACTATAAGGAAATGAACCTGATTGAAAGCGTAAGAAAGGGTCAGGTTTTATGCACATTAACACCTCCCCTGGCAGGTACAAAGGGAAAGTCGGTATGCGGAATAGATTTGCCTGCTTTGGACGGTAAGCCTGCAGTTCTTCCGAGAGGTAGAAATGTTGAAGCAAGTGAAGACGGACAAGCACTTCTGGCCAGTATTGACGGCCAGGTAAATTATATAGACGGTAAAGTAAATGTATTCTCAAATTACGAAGTTCCGGCTGATGTGGACACTTCCACCGGAAATGTATACTTTGTCGGAAATGTCATCGTACGCGGAAACGTGTTATCAGGCTTTGCAGTAGAAGCAGGCGGTAACGTTGAAGTATGGGGAGTAGTTGAAGGAGCTGTTATAAAAGCCGGCGGGGATATTATTCTGAGAAGGGGTATGCAGGGACTTGGCAAAGGCGTTCTTATAAGCGGCGGAGATATAATCGCCAGATACATAGAACATAGTAATATAGAAGCCAAGAATGATATAAAATCCGAAGCAATAATGCACAGTAACGTTAAATGCGGTAACAAGCTTGAATTAAGCGGTAAAAAGGGACTTCTGGTAGGCGGAACCTGCAAGGTTGGAAAGGAGATTTCAGCCAAGGTTATAGGTTCTCATATGGCTACCGTTACTGATATAGAGGTTGGTGTTGATCCAAGCCTGAGGGAACGTTACAAAGCGTTGAAGGAAGAAATAGCCGGTATTGAAAATGATGTAAGAAAAGCCGAACAGGCCATTACAATACTTAAAAAGCTGGAAATGATGGGACAGCTGTCTCCTGAAAAACAGGAGATGCTGGCTAAAAGTGTGAGGACAAAAGTGTTCCTTACCAATAAAGTCGGTGAGTTAAAGGAAGAAATGACTGTTATAGAATCAAAACTTCAGCAGGATGCCTACGGAAAGATAAGAGCTTTCAATTTTGTCTATCCGGGTACGAAAGTAGCAATAGGTACCTGCATGATGTTTGTTAAGGAAAATCTGCAATATTGTACTCTCTACAGAGATGGTGCAGATGTCAGGGTCGGGCCTATAGACAGGTAATACTGTAGATAGCCTTTTAAGGATGTGAGTAATATGTCTGTAAAACCAATTGATTTTCAGATCATGATACCAAGAACCACTGAGGTTGCCAGGATTTCTAATGATGAGCAGCAGAGAAATCTTGCGCTTCATCAGCAGCAAAACAGTATGATGCAGCAGAAAGTGGAAAGCACCCTTACTCAGGTTCAGTCGCAGGAAAAGGCTCAGGAAGCAAGAATTAAGGAAAAACAGGAAAAGGACAGGGAAAATAGAAATAAAAATAAAGGACAAGGCAATCAGAAAGAGGAAAATAAGAAGGAAGAAAATAAAAAATCAGTAACAGGTGAAAAAAGCAGTTTTATTGATATAAGGCTTTAACTAATACTTGCCTTAAGGCAAAACTTACTAAAGATAATGACAAGAGGTGTATTAAATGAATTTTTATGCAAGCCTCATTTTTCTCGGTATTATTGTTGTAATAGTGGCTCTTGTAGGAGTCGCCTATGACAGGAAAAAGGGCTATAATCATGCAAAAAGCATAGATTATAAAAAAGAACAGCTGACCGAGATTATTAACGATGCGGAGCAGATGATAGAAGAACTGAATAAATTCTCCGATTACGTCGTAACTCAAATGGATCTTAAAAATGAAGAAATGTCCGCTTCTCTTAAACAGGTAGAAGAAAGATTTGCCAAAGCGCAGGAAAAGTTTAAAGAAAGTATCGAAACCAATGCTATACCTGAAGCTAAAGTAGTAAACGGAAATACCGCAAGTGTTCCGGCTCCGGGTTATACAGTACCGATAGTAAAGGACGAACCGGCAGAAGACAGGCTGGAATTAAGCAGTGAAGGACAGCAGCTCGTTCAAGGCGGAAGGACGAAACTTCAAGGTAGCAAACAAGCTAATAAAATAAAGAATAATGTAATTCCTATAAACAACAAATATATGGAAGTAATAAGACTTTCGGAGGAAGGTTTTTCGGATATTGAAATTGCCAAAAAACTAAATATGGGTAAAGGTGAAGTACAATTAGTACTGGATATGAATAAATGATATGGGGGAAATATGCACAATTTTCATATTAAAAGTATTTTAATTGGATTGGGGATAGGAATAATATTAACTTCTATAGTAAGTGTCATATATTATTCCGGCTCAAATACCGTATCCAAGCCGACTGAGCAGGAGATAATCCAGATGGCTAAAAGCTATGGACTTGTTGATCCGTCGGATTTTCTAACATCTCAAAATAGTAAATCGTCAACCAACAAGAATGAGGATACATCATCAATTAAAATAAGCTCAGGAGACTCGAATGAAGGAACAAATACCAACAGTGCTGCTGCAAATACGGCTTCCCAGCAAGCAACTGCACAAAAGCCGGCGGAACAACCAGTAACAGCAAGTATAACCATAAATCCCGGAGATACTTCCGATATTGTAGCATCCAAGCTAGTGACTGCAGGTCTGGTGCAAAACAAGGGAGACTTTGTCAATAAATTGACACAAATGGGGCTTGATGAAAAAATAAATACGGGAAGTTTTAAGTTTACCAAAGGAACAAGCATAGAGGACATGATAAAGAAGATGACGTCAAATTAACCGCCCAAAGGCGGTTTTTTTGTTAGGTAACATAATTCATTCCAACAGATTATACTGTAATTGGTTGAAAAAGTGCTATCTGGAGTGATAACCATGGGAATGAATTTAAAGGGACAGTCCTTCTTTTTTAATAGAAAGATTGACATTTTAACAGTAAGGCATATACTGGTTATATGGGCATATGTTAATATATGGGATTAAGCTTTGAATATGCAATTCATTAGGAACAATTGATAA
>JAUZPR010000074.1 GCA_030705825.1 Bacillota bacterium
AAGAGGTGATACTTTATGATAATTGAAAAAGGAGGAGTTACCTCCCCTTCAGGTTTTTCCGCTGCAGGTGTTGCATGCGGAATCAAGAAAAACGGAAAGAAAGATCTTGCCGTCGTATGCTCGGATATCCCTGCAACGGCAGCCGGCGTATTCACAACCAATGTAGTTAAGGGACATTCTCTGCAGGTGACAATGGATCATATAAAGTGCGGAACAGCAAGGGCTGTTGTGGTTAACAGCGGAAACGCCAATGCCTGTGTAGGTGAACAGGGGCAAAAGGATGCACTCGAGATAACGGCATTAGCTGCCAGGCTCCTTGGCTGCAAGCAGCAGGAGGTTCTTGTCAATTCAACAGGTGTAATAGGTATGAAGCTTGATATGCAGGCTGTACGTTCAGGCATAGAGAATGCGGTTGCAAAGCTTTCACATGACGGCGGTCATGAGGCCGAAGAAGCTATAATGACAACCGACCTTGTTCCCAAGGAAATAGCAGTTCAGATAGAACTCGGCGGGAAAAAGGCTGTCATAGCAGGAATGTCCAAAGGTTCAGGCATGATACATCCCAATATGGCTACAATGATAGGTATTATAACAACAGATGCTTCTATATCAAAAGAACTTCTGCAAAAGGCTCTCAAGGAAATAACCGGTCATACCTTCAACAGGATATCGGTAGACGGTGATACAAGTGTTTGTGATATGGTAGTCGCTCTTGCTAACGGGAAAGCAGAAAATGAAGAAATTAAAACTGAAAATTCCGATTACTTAGCTTTCAAAGATGCATTAAACACTGTTTGTACCTATCTTGCACGTTTAGTTGCAAAGGACGGCGAAGGTGCTACCAAGCTGATAGAAGTAAACGTAAAAGGCGCTCCTAGTGCTGAAACTGCCTACAAAATCGCCTGTGCAGTTGCAAAATCCCCTTTGGTTAAAACAGCTTTTTTTGGTGAAGATGCAAACTGGGGAAGGGTTATAACTGCTGCAGGATATTCCGGAGCAAGCTTTGATCCTGATAAAGTGGACATATATATTAGCGGACTTGCCACCTGTCGCAACGGTGTAGCTCTGGCTTTTGATGAAGCTGAGGCAAAGAAGCTTCTTAAAGAAAAGGAAATAGATATAACTATTGACCTTAAATCAGGAGATTTTTCAGACAGGATGTGGACCTGCGATTTTTCGTATGATTATGTAAAAATCAATGGGAGTTATAGAAGCTAAGAATAATCTTTAAATACCAAATTAAGAAAAATGAGTAATTCAGAACACAAAAGAACTGCTTCCATCAAAGAGCAGTCCTTTTGTTTGTTAAATAGTCTTTTTAAAAAGTAATATTTAATAATTTTGCAATTTCCATATTAGTTTCAAGTACATTTACTCTCGGTTCCCCGAATATCCCTAGTGTACGGCCCTTTGTATTGTGAACAACAATTTTTTCAAGCTGTACCAGACTTATACCGGTAGCCTGTGATATTGCAGGTATCTGAATTTTTGCAGCCTCAGGACTGATATCGGGATCCAATCCCGAACCTGAGCTTGTCAGCAGGTCTGTTGGTATTTCATCTTTCTTGACGCCTGGGTGTAGCTTCAAAAATGCATCCATATCATTTTCAACCCTTTCGGCAAGATCCGGGTTTGAGGGTGCAAGATTGGCAGAGCCGGAGCTAACGCCGTCATAGGCCGTCTTGCCGTTTTTATCGGGAATTTTATCTGCTTTTGTATAGGTATTATAATTATTTGCAGAAACTCTTCCGTGAAAGAATCTCATATCGGTAAATGCCTGACCTAGGAGCTCTGAGCCCACAGGCTTCCCATTGTATTTTGCTATGCTTCCGTTTGCCTGTTTATTAAAAAACAGCTGGCTGATTCCAGTCATACCTAATGGATATATTAAACCGCATAATATTATAAATACCAGACTAATTATTATTGCTCTCAAAAAAGTTTTCATATGCTCTGCCTCCCTAAACCAGATTTAAAACCTTTAACAGCGGATTTAAACCGAGGTCAATCAGTTTGATTCCTACAAATGGGACAATAACACCGCCCAATCCGTATATAGCCATATTACGTGCAAGAATTGCCTTCGCACTCATCGGCTTATACTTGACACCCCTCATGGCAATGGGAATCAATAAAGGGATGATGATAGCATTAAAAATAAGTGCTGACAATATAGCGCTCTTGGGTGATGCAAGACCCATGATGTTTAAAAGCTTCATTTGAGGAATGGCTAATGTGAATATGGCAGGTATTATTGCAAAATACTTTGCTACATCATTTGCAATGCTGAAGGTAGTCAACGAACCTCTTGTAATCAAAAGCTGCTTACCTATCTCAACAGCTTCGATAATCTTTGTCGGATCGGAGTCTAAATCTACCATATTTGCAGCTTCCTTTGCAGCCTGTGTTCCGCTGTTCATAGCAAGCCCGACATCTGCCTGAGCCAGTGCCGGAGCATCGTTTGTTCCGTCGCCTGTCATAGCAACCAATCTACCCGCCGCCTGTTCCCTCTTTATTACGTCTATCTTATCCTCCGGCTTGCACTCTGCAACAAATTCATCCACACCTGCTTCTCGTGCTATGGTTTCAGCAGTCAGCGGATTGTCTCCAGTACACATGATTGTTTTAATGCCTATTTGTCTGAGTCTTGCGAATCTTTCAACCAAACCCGGCTTTATAGTATCCTTTAAATAAATAACACCGAAAATTTCCTTGTCGGCACAAACCACAAGAGGTGTCCCGCCAGCCCTGGATATTTTTGCCGTCACTCCTTCAAGGTCATTGGGTACCGTTCCTCCTTGTTCGAGGACAAATTTTCGAATTGAATCGGAGGCGCCTTTTCTTATCTGAACACCATTTGGCAAATTTATGCCGCTCATCCTTGACTGGCTTGAAAACTCAATATATTTATTGTTTTCATATTCTTCAGGTTTAATCTCTATGTTAAGCTTCTTCGCAAGTTCTATTACAGACTTTCCTTCGGGCGTATCATCCTTCAACGAGGATATAAGAGCAAACCTGCCAACAATCTCCATACTGTTTTTCCCTACCGGAATAAAATCAGCTGCCAGTCTATTTCCAAAGGTTATTGTTCCTGTCTTATCCAGTATCATTGTATCGACATCCCCACAAGCCTCAACTGCCTTTCCCGACATGGCAATGACGTTGAATCTTGTGACTCTGTCCATTCCCGCTATACCTATAGCCGAAAGCAAGCCGCCTATAGTTGTCGGTATAAGGCAAACCAGCAGAGCTATCAAGGTAGAAACCGGAATCTTGACATGTGAATATTGAGCCATAGGATAAAGGGCTACTATCACAATTAGGAATATCATGGTCAAGCTGACCAATACCATTGTCAAGGCGATTTCATTCGGAGTTTTCTGTCTTGAAGCTCCTTCGACAAGGTTAATCATCCTGTCCAGAAATGATTCGCCAGGTACGGCGGTTATCTTGATTTTCAGCCAGTCACTTTTAACCTTCGTTCCTCCTGTTACTGAGTTAAAATCACTTCCTGCCTGTTTTAGTACCGGAGCGGATTCTCCGGTTATTGCCGATTCGTCGACAAAAGCCAAACCTTCAACCACTTCTCCGTCATTGGGGATGATATCTCCCATTTCAGCCAGTACTATATCGCCCTTCTTAACATCACTTGCATTAATAATTTTAATATTACCGTTCTTATCCAATAACTTTGCTTTAGTATCCTTACGGGTCTTTTTCAGACTTTCGGCCTGAGCCTTTCCTCTTCCCTCGGCAACCGCTTCGGCAAAGTTAGCAAACAGGACGGTAATAAAAAGAATAGCTGAAACAATTGCATTATATAACTGTATATTTGTGTCCTGTTCTTTAAATGTATTGGGAAGGAAGGTTAAAAACAGAGTTATCAAAAAGCCAATCTCCACCACGAACATTACAGGATTCTTTATCATATACTTGGGATTCAGCTTTACAAAAGAATCCTTTATCGCCTTCAGCATTATTTCTTTATTTATGAAGCTCTTTTTTTCATGTTTACTCATATCAAGTCACCCCAAATTCAAAAATGGAACAATCACATCCAATTTCTTTCTCCACTACTTAAGAGGATGTTTTTCCAATCTGTAGTCATCTTAAAGTTAATTGTTCGGCAATAGGACCCAGTGCAAGCGCCGGGAAGAAAGTCAGTGCTCCTACAATTATGATTACTCCCAGAAGTGTTACCGCAAAAATTGTATTATCGGTTCTGAAAGTACCAATACTCTCCGGGACCGGCTTTTTGGATGCCATTGAACCCGCAACCGCCAACATGGCTATTATAGGCAGATATCTTGCGACCAGCATAATAATTCCAATAAGCACGTTGTAGTAAACCGTATTTGTCATCATACCTGCAAAGGCAGAACCATTATTTGCCGATGCAGATGTAAAATTATACAATATCTGGGATAGTCCATGAAAGCCAGGATTGCTGGTACTCGCCGCGGCTCCGGGAGTGATTAATGAAATTGCGGTCGGTATCAATATAAGCAGCGGATGCAGTAAAATGGCAATGGCAACCATCTTTATCTCCCTGCCTTCTATTTTCTTCCCTAAAAATTCAGGGGTTCGCCCCACCATTAAGCCGCATAGAAATACCGTCAATATTGCAAACATTAAAAGATATATAAAACCTGTACCCTTTCCACCAAAGGCTGTCTGAAGCATCATATTCCACATTGCCATCATTCCGCCCGCCGGAGTGAGGGAATCGTGCATGGAATTTACGGCGCCTACCTGATAAGCAGTTGTAGCTCCTGTGAATAGAGAAGATTCTGCGACACTAAAACGCAGCTCTTTGCCTTCCATATTTCCCATTGATTGGTTAAGTCCCACTCGTTCAAGAACAGGATTTCCTTTACTCTCACTGTAATAGGTAACTCCAACCGAAAGAACCAGAAGAAAAGCTGCTACTCCGAATAATACCCAAGCCTGCTTTTTATTCTTCAGCATATGCCCGAAAGCAACTACTGTGGCAGTAGCAATAAGTCCAAGTGAAATTATTGTTATTATATTTGTAAGCGGTGTTGGGTTTTCAAAGGGATGAGCCGAATTTGCCCCGTAAAATCCACCTCCATTGGAGGCAAGATTTTTTACTGCTTCCAGCGACGCTACAGGCCCTAGAGGTATATCCTGCATCTTACCCTCTATTGTGGCGACTGTTTGATTATGTGACAAAGTCTGCGGGACTCCCTGAAAAACAAGAACCAATGCTAAGACAATGGATACAGGCAGCAGAAGTCTGGTTATAAACCTGGTCAAATCTACAAAAAAGTTTCCCAGACTCTTTGATTTTCCAATGATGCCTCTTAAAAAAGCTGCTGCTGCAGCAAGGCCTGTAGCAGGTGCAACAAACATGAAACATGTAAGGATCATTTGCACAAAATAGGATGCTCCTGATTCTCCGCTGTAGCTTTGAAAATTAGTGTTTGTTATAAAGCTTATAGCTGTGTTAAAAGACAATGACTGTTCCATAGGTCCTATTCCGTTAGGATTAAGACCTAACAGGTTCTGGAGGCGCAATATGGCAAAAAGTATGACAGTCAGGACAAGATTGGTAAGTACTAGAGCGACTGCGTACTGCTTCCAGTTCATTTCCTGCTCTTTTTTTATTCCGGAAATTTTGTATATAAGGTTGTCAACCCTGTTCATTACAGGATCAACAAAGCATCTCTCACCTGAAATTATTTTATATATATACTTTCCTACCGGTATACTCAATACAAAAATCAGCAATAAAATAATTACTATTTGTAAAATCCCCATTCAAGTCACATCTCCCTTCTAGAATTTTTCAGGGTTTATAAGTACATACCCCAAATATAAAAACAGCATTCCTGCAATTATTGTCAATATAATCATCCCTATTCCTCCATTCATTAGCTGACCTGTTTATTGCACTAAATTACAAAAATCATCGTTAATCCGAAATAGGTTAAAAGCATTTCAACATATATAAAATCCAGCATTTCAAGGTGCTTCCTTTAACATAAGAAATATTATAGTACCGTAATATTTTTTTCTGAAACATTGCCGAAATGAATGTCGCCGATTGCTCTGTCTATTAAATGTAATTAGGATAAATTACCTCTCTTAATCATATCCTTCTCTTTTATTTTCTTATTTTTATCATGGTTCAATTTATTGATTACATTTATTTTTAGGCTATACTTAATTTAAGGATACATTGATATTTAAGGGGATTATATATGGCTAAGTCTTTAAAGGGTAAAATTTCTCTGATTTATTTAAGTTTAGTTTTGATTACAGCCATTGTTGGATCTGCTTGCGTAATCAACTTGTTTGACTTGAATAAATCTATAAATGGATTGATGACAGCAAATTACAAAAGCATAAATGCTATAAGTAATGCACTGGAGGCAAATAACAGACAAGACAGTGATATACTTGTCTATTTAAGTATTGATAAGCAGAAAGGAATCGATTCCTTTTTGCAAAACAACGATGTTTTTATGAAGTGGTTTAATGTAGAAAAGAATAATGTAACTGAACTTGGTGAAAGCAATCTTGTTAATAATGCAGGTAAATATTATTCAGATTATCTCAAATCTTTCATGGAGCTTCAGGATATCAGGAATACCCAGGGAATAGCCAAAGCCACTGTTTACTATAATTTAACTGTTACCTCTAACTTCAGTAAGCTAAAGGATGAATTGAAAGCACTATCCCAATTGAATGAAAAAGCAATGTTCAGTGGGAAGGAAAAGGCGAATCAAAATTCCAAGCGTTCAATGTACATTATTTTAATAATTACTTCAGCCGCAATAATCGGAGGTTTCTTAACCTCCCGGTTCTTTACAAACCGGTTTCTTAAGCCAATTGATTCACTCACCAAAACCATTAAGCTAGTCAAGGCAGGAGATTTAAACCAGCAAGCACCGATTACATCACAGGATGAAATAGGTGAGCTGGCTAATGAATTCAACAATATGACCAGCAGACTTCTTCAGTTTGAGAAGAGCGCTTTGGGAAGCATAATGTCAGAGAAAAACAGGTCTATATCCATAGTCAGGAATATCTCTGATCCTCTGATAGTACTTGATAAGAGTTATAAAATCCTTATCTTGAATACTGCCAGTGAATCTTTTTTTGATATTTTAGAGGAAAAGACCAAAGGAAAACACTTTTTGGAGATCATAAGGAATGGAGAACTGTTTGACCATATTTCGAGTGAATTTGGCAAAGGTGAAGATCGCAAGGAAAAAATAATAAATATCATTTCGAATAACACAACTTATTATTTAAATGTTGTTGTATCTGCTGTCAAAGATATAAGCAACAATTTAACCGGTTATATAGTATTATTCCAGAATGTAACCGAATTAAAAGAACTTGAAAAAACCAGAACTGATTTCATTGCAACAATATCGCATGAATTCAAGACACCTTTGACATCCATTATGATGGGAACAGATCTTCTTATGAATGAAGGTATGGGAGATTTGACCAATGATCAGAAAAGCATAGCATACGCGATTAAGGAAGATTGTGACAGGCTTTCCTCATTGGTTAATGATGTAATGGAACTAACAAAACTTGAATCAGGCAAAGCCATTTTCAACTTAAAGCCATGTTCCATAGTCGGTATTGTAGAGAACGCTTACAAGCAGTTTAAACCAATTGCAGACCAGAAAAACGTGAGTCTTGAATTTGATGCCGACGAAGATCTGCCTTTTGTTGCGGCAGACTTTGAAAAGATTACCTGGGTGCTTAATAACCTTATTTCAAATGCCTTGAAGTATACTAATGCAGGAGATGATATCTTTATCAGTGCTGCGGTTAAGGATAAAAAAATGTATATCTCAGTAAAGGACACTGGTATTGGTATTCCTGAGGAATATAAGGAGAATATTTTTGACAGATTTTTTCAGGTCAAAGGAAACGATCTGGAGATACGTGGTACAGGACTAGGGCTTTCTGTTGCCAAGGAAATTATAGAAGCGCATGGAGGCAAAATATGGTGCGATAGCAGACTTGACCTGGGCAGTACCTTCAGCTTCACTCTCAACCTTATAAAATAGAGGAGGTATTCCGATGCAAAAAATACTTATAATAGACGACACAAAAAACATCAGGCTGATGCTAACAAAATGTCTTGAGCTTGAGGGTTACCATGTCACAACTGCGAATGATGGCAAGGAAGCTTTGGAACTATTTAAAAAAGAAAAATTTGACCTTGCATTCCTGGATATAAAGCTTCCCGAAATCAGGGGCACGGAAGTTTTAAAAAGAATCCGTGATATGGGTATTATTACTCCTGTAATCATAATAACAGCCTATGGAACCGTGAAAAATGCCGTAGACTGCACCAATATGGGAGCTATTGCTTATCTTCAGAAGCCCTTTACTGCTGAAAAGATTAAAACAGTTTTAAAAGAGCTCAATTTCAAATTGAATTCCGAGAGCGGCTTATCCAGCATTGACAGGTACATCGTGCAAATAGAAGAGCTAATTGATAACTCATTGTTCCATGATGCATTAATCCAATTAAAAAAAGCCGTATCACTTGATCCGGCAAACCCCAAGATCCAATTACTTTTCAGCAAAGCTTATAAAGCAATCGGAAATGAGGAATATTCAGAAAAATTTTATCAGGCATATCAAATATTCAGTAAATAATATTAAAACAATCAATTATGATCGTCCGAAATCAAATGTATATCTACATTATGAAGCTGTTTGATCAGGCGGTTTACGGTAGAACCTCTGAGTATCGTCTCAAGTTTTGACCTTTTGGGATAGCCCATAAAAATCTGGGTAATATGTTTTTCATATGACCAATTAGCAAGCTCCTCCGATACACTTTTCCCTTCGAGCATTGCAGTTTCCGCACCCAGCTGTTTTGCTAGCTCAAAGTGCGATTTTAGGATCTGCTGGTCTTTTTCATTAGGTTTTTTTGCAAATCTGTTTGTACAATTTACCGAAACCACATGCCATTCGCATTTATACCTGTTTGCGAGCCTTGCTGCTCTTCTAATAAGCTTCTTTGAAAAAGGATTGGGACTTATGGCTACCATTATTCTCTCAACTGTACGCCAATTATCCTTTATACCCTCTTTTTTCATGTATTCTGCCAGATCTTCGTCAACTTCTTCTGCCGTTTCCCGCAAGGCAATTTCCCTCAGAGCATTAAGGTTTCCCTTCCTGAAGAAATTTTTCAGAGCCTGCGGAACCTTTTCCAAATCATATATTTTGCCGCGCTTCATTCTATTCTGAAGTGCGTCGGGAGTCAAATCAATAACTACAACCTCGTCAGCACGCTGAACAATATAGTCTGGAATGGTCTCATTCACCTTAATGCCGGTAATCTGCTGCACAACATCATTTAAGCTTTCAAGGTGCTGAATATTCAAAGTAGTAACTACTTTGATACCACTACATAATATTTCTTCTACATCCTGATACCGCTTTTTATTCTTGCTGCCCGGGACATTAGTATGAGCAAGTTCATCAACAAGAACAGTATCCGGCTTCCGTGTTATGATAGCTTCTGTATCCATCTCTTCCATAACGACATTATTATATATGACCTTTTTCCTTGGTATTATTTCAAGATTACCAATCTGTGCATCCGTTTCAGCTCTTTTATGAGATTCCACATAACCGATGACTACATCCTGCCCATACTTCTTTCTTCTATTTCCTTCGGTAAGCATAGTAAAGGTTTTGCCGACACCGGGAGCATAGCCAATAAATATTTTAAGCTGGCCCTTGCCTTCCTTATCACACAGTTTTATTGCCTCTTCAGGATCAAGACGGTGATTATCGCTCATAAATATTACCCCCACCTAGATTTAAGACAATTATAGCATATCCATAAACTGTTTATAATTAATTTATCATAAGCTAAGAAGCTAAGAATATGGTTCAGCCTGTTGCCCTTTGAAGTAATAATTGCTATAATTGATAATATATAAGTATACTTCGACATTTTTCAAGGGGGATTATTTATGGACGGGCAGCAATATATTATCTTCAATATCGCCGGAAAAAGCTATGGTGTTGAAATCAGCAGGGTATCCTCTATAGAAAGGCTTGAAGAGGTATATCAGGTACCAAATACCCCTGAATTTATAGAAGGTCTTGTCAACTTAAGGGGAAAGGTACACACCGTATTCAATCTGCGCAAACGCCTTGGTTTGCCGAAGGTTGAATTAGATGAAACTACCAGGATTGTAATGGCTTATGTTGGTGATATAATAACAGGTTTTATTGCAGATACAGTTTATGAAATAGTAATGATTTCAGAAGATGAAATAGACAGATCCCCAGAAGCGGTAAAAAAGGCAGGAATCAAGTTTGTTTCCGGATTGGCAACAAAGGAAGAGAATACATATTATATTCTGAACCTTGATGAATTGCTTTCAATTTCATAAACATAAAAAGCAAAATTAAAAAGCTCTTAATTGAGCTTTTTTTAATTTATACAAAATTCTCATGAATAAATTAATCTCTCCTATTTTCTTACACCCAATATATGTATGAAGCGTATATTCTTCCACTCATAACCCGTAATAGGATAGCTGTCCTGGTCATCCGTATGTGTGGAAATAAGTATATTGTCCACTGCAGGTGGATTTCCTGTTTGCACTATGACAGGTGAATGCTGAAATACATTCCCCCCGGTGAAGGAGAGCTGTGCTATATCCCCGGGCAATATATCCTTTACATCTACAATGGTTGCGAAAGGACCCACCCCTTTATTATTTACAATAAAATCATACAGGAAATTAACACCCGACCACGAAGCAGTTCTGCTGTTGATATTCACATAATACCACCCATAAACAGGAGTATAATTCATAACCCCGCTTCCGGCGTAAATTACCTGAGAAGCAAAATTCGTACAATCCCCGCCTGATTTCTCAAAATCAAAAAAGGCGGGATTTCTTTTCAAAGCCCACCTATGAGCATAATTTACCGCCTTTTCCCTGTTGTATTCGGCTATGTACCTGTTACGTGCAAAAGTCTCCATTGCAGCTTCAATCCCCAAGTTCAAATAATATTACATATTATGATGAACAAAGGAATTATGTGTGATTGATTAAGCGGGCATTATGCTGGTATCAAATTTTTGCAAATTCATACGAAGCACTATTTTCAGACGTTTAAGCAGATTTATGGATTCTTATGGAAGTTTTTCGGGGCAGAATTAACGTCGAGTTAACATTGGTTTAATCAAATCTTAATTAAGAACATGTAGCATTCATATTAAAGGAATTTAATAAACTGCAGGAGTTGACCATAATGCCAAAACCCATTAAAAAAAGTAGAAAAATTAATTTTTATTATCTGAAGCATGAGTTTTACGGCAAAGCTTTAGTTACATTTTTCGGCTTGTTCCTTATACTTTTGACGCTTTTACTTGTTGTATTCATTGCTTCCAAAGGATTCTCCACCTTTACCAAAGACCATGTATCCCCACTTCAGTTCCTATTTTCAACATTATGGAAGCCTGATAGAGATCTGCAAAGCGGTGGGCCGGTTGTAGGCGCACTGATTTTTATAATAGGCTCAATACTTATATCTGTTATTGCACTAATTATAAGTACACCTTTCAGCATAGGTACTGCGGTTTTCATGACTGAAATATCTCCAAGGCTGGGAAAAAAGTTATTGCAGCCGGCCATTGAAATCTTCGTCGGCATACCATCGGTAGTATATGGCTGGGTAGGTTTAAGCGTACTTGTTCCGTTTATACACAGGGTTTTCGGCGGTCTAGGTTTTAGCCTCCTTGCAGGAGGAATAGTACTTGCGGTAATGATCTTCCCTACAATTACAAGCGTAGCCGCAGACGCATTAAGAGCACTTCCCGGCGATTACAAGGAAGCTTCCTATGCCCTGGGTTCAACAAGATGGCAAACAATACGGAAAGTACTGGTCCCATCGGCACTTCCCGGCATACTGACCGGTGTAGTTCTGGGTCTGGCCAGAGCTTTCGGAGAGGCGCTTGCAGTACAAATGGTAATAGGAAACTCAATAAGAATACCCGGTTCTCTGCTGGATTCCACAGTTAACCTGACCAGCATAATTACAATGGATATGGGGAATACGGTAAACGGAACAGTTTGGAATAATTCCCTCTGGTCAATGGCACTTCTTCTGCTGGTAATATCATTCCTGTTCATAGTTCTTATACACAAGATAGGCTCCAAAGGGAGGGTGCAAAGATGAAAATAAAGTCTCAATCTGCTGATAAGGCAGCAACTATTGTATTTTATATTATTGCAGGAATTGTCGTACTTTTACTTGCTGTATTTGTAGGGTATCTTTTGTACCAGGGCAGAGACAGGCTGAATTTGCATTTCATTTTCAGCGCGCCTGTATTCGGTAAGGAAGGCGGCGGAATAGGACCTCAGCTGTTCAACTCGCTTTATATGGTATTCCTATCAATGCTGATTACTCTGCCTATAGGACTTTCAGCCGGAATATATCTTGCAGAATACGCCAAACCAAGTAAAGTGACAAATATAATCCGTTTCTGTATCGAAGCTCTGTCCTCTCTACCATCAATTGTAATTGGCCTCTTCGGTCTGCTGATATTTGTCAATTTGACAGGCTGGAAGTATACACTTATGGGCGGAGCATTGACTGTTTCGGTTTTAAATCTTCCGGTAATAACCAGAATAAGCGAGGACGCATTAAGAAACGTATCACCTTCTATAAAGGAAGCCAGTCTTGCTTTGGGAGCAACACACTGGCAGACCATTTTAAAGGTATTGGTACCTTCTGCAATACCCGGATTGGTAACAGGTGTAATTCTCACTACCGGCAGAGTTTTTGGTGAAGCTGCAGCTTTGCTGTACACGGCAGGAATGAGCAGTCCTGTTCTCCATTTTTCAAATCTGAATCCTTTAAGTCACGGTTCTCCGCTAAATCCTTTCAGGCCTGCCGAAACACTGGCAGTCTACATTTGGCAGGTCAACTCTGAAGGACTGGCTCCTGATGCAAGAAAAATAGCTGATGGTGCTTCAGCCATATTAATAATAGCAGTATTCCTGTTCAATATCGTTGCAAGAATAATCGGTAGGAGCCTTAATGCCAAATTTACAGGAAAAAGCTCCAGAAAATAGGAGAGTGAAATTATGAAAGCTAAGAAAAACGGGACTAAAAGTAGTAAGCAAAAGAAGCCAAGTAAAGGAATTATTGCAAGGTTTCAGAATTTAAGTATCCGGTGGCGTATTTTAGGTATATTTCTTATCATCATTACAGTTTCTGTTGCGGCTGTATCAGGAATAACTTATACAGCCGGTAAAAGAAATATAGAAAAGGTTATGCAGAGTCAACTCAGCAATTCCGTTAGATTTGTAAAGAACCAGGTCTCTCTTCTCTACAATGCCTATAATTCAAAAGAATTTCCCGTAGAATTGAATCATGTACTTATTTCTGAAAAAGCAAGCTTTCAGCAAACCGGCATTACTCCCCTTCTGTCAATTATAGATTCTTCAGACCATGAAGCCGACAGTCAAAGCACAATTGAGGCTACTGCATCAAAAATCAACTTTCCTGATAATTTAATATCCCAGATACTTAAAAATAAAAACGGTAATACGGAAATTAAGGCAAACGGTCAGGTATTGTCAGTGTCATACGGTTACATAGTAGAAAAAGACTGGATTTACATAATAGCTGTACCCAAGTCATCTTATCTAAAAGTAATATATCAGCAGCTTGCATTTACCATCATAACAGGAATTGCTGCGGTAATCCTTGCATTCCTGCTGAGCTTTGCAGCTACAAGAAATATGATTTCCAGCATACTTAAAATAAGCAGAACAGCTTCCACTGCAGGTAAAGGCAATTTGAGTATACGAACGGATAACTGCAGAGGTGGGCCTGAAATACGGGATCTTGCAAACAACTTTAATTTTATGCTGAACAATTTTGAAAAGCTTATTAACGAACTTGGAATTTCAATTGAAGAACTGAGTACTGCAGGAAATCAATTAAGCACAATTGCAGGTACATCCGATAAAAGCAGTTCACATGTATACAACCTCACCAGGGAATTGTCAAAAGCCGCCGGAAACCAGGAAGAACTTATTGATAGAATAAACAATTCAACGAAAAATATTATTAAAACCATTGAAAATATACTCATGCAAATAAAAGAAGCCAAGGGTGTCAGTCAGGTAATGCTTGAAACAGTTAACTCCGGACTTGAAGCAGTTGACCAACTGAACAGTAAGATCAAAGAGATTGAAGAGGTCTCTGCTTCTACTCTGGAACACGCAGAATTGATGGAAGAGCAATCCAAACAAATACATCAGATAGTACAGGTAATTAAAAGCGTATCAAACCAGACCAAGCTGCTTTCCTTCAATGCATCAATAGAAGCTGCCAGAGCCGGCGAATCCGGTATGGGCTTTAACGTTGTGGCCGGTGAGATAAAAAAACTTGCCGAAAGTTCCTCCCAATCTGCCCATAATGTCGCAGCCATAATCGATGAAATTAGCAAAAGCATGGAAGAGGTAGTCAAAATAGCCAACAGAAGCAGATCGATATCACACGAGGGAGCCGAAATTGCGTGCAAAACAAGCGATGCATTCAACCTGATTTCAAGCAAGGTTAATGAGACAGATTCGATGATAAGGACTATATCCGGCAATGCAGGTTTTATATCACAAAATATAGGGAAATTTTCAGATAACATAAATCAAATTGAAGAAATTGTGAGTCAAACCACTGCAATGTCGCAGGAAGCCGCTTCGACCGTAGAAAAACACCGTTCTTTTTCAAGCGAGGTGCTCTCTTCTGCGGAAAATCTGGTCAAACTGGCAAACGGTCTGACTTCGGTCAAAAATGAATTTATGGCTTAACAGTAAGTTAACATTGGATTAACCCTCAATTAATATGCCTTTGATAAAATTAACAAAACGGTATAAAGGATTGACCCAATCCCGTATAAATCAGAATATATTGATAAAGGATAGAATAACATGGAAAATAATGATATTAAAATAAGTACAAATTCTCTTGAACTTTTCTATGGAGATATCCATGCACTGAAAAACATAAATGTTGAAATTGAAGAGCGGAAGGTAACTGCTTTAATCGGGCCCTCCGGCTGTGGAAAATCCACTTTCCTGAAAACTCTCAACAGAATGAATGATTTGATTCCAAGTGTGAGAATTACAGGTGATGTATACCTTGACAATTTGAATGTATATAAGCAGTATGATATAGTAGAATTGAGGAAAAGAGTGGGAATGGTTTTTCAGAAACCAAACCCCTTCCCCATGTCGGTTTATGATAATATTGCTTACGGACCCAGAATTCATGGTATAAAGGCGAAAAACAAGCTGGATGAAGCAGTTGAAAAGAGTCTTAGAAATGCGGCTTTATGGGATGAGGTTAAAGACCGTTTAAAGCAAAACGCATTAGGTTTATCTGGCGGGCAGCAGCAAAGGCTTTGTATAGCAAGAGTCCTTGCAGTTGAGCCTGAAGTTGTACTGATGGATGAACCCACATCAGCCCTTGACCCTATTTCAACCTTAAAAATTGAAGATTTAATTGATGATTTGAAGGAAAAATATACTATAGTCATAGTTACCCACAACATGCAGCAGGCGGGCAGAATTTCAGACAAAACCGCATTTTTCCTTCACGGTGAGGTTGTTGAATTCGATTCAACCGAGAAAATCTTCAGTATGCCTACAGACAAAAGGACAGAGGACTATATCACCGGAAGGTTTGGGTAAATTGAGAGTTGATCTGTAGGGAACGGCGCCCTCGTCGTTCCGTTAGGTGATTAAAGAATTGTAGGGAACGCTCTCGTTATTCCGTTAAGAAATGCAGGAACGTTTAAAGACGTTCCATTATAATAAACCTGAATGGGGAGATTTAATATGGTAGCAAGGCATCATTTTGAAACAGAACTTGAAGAGCTGCATCTTGAATTAATAAAGATGGCAAGTCTTGTTGAAGAATCAATAGAAAATACAATAGTGGCATTAAAAAAGCAGGATATAGAACTTGCGAGAAAAATTTTCATAAATGACGATGTAATAGATGAAATGGAACGCAGGATTGAAAAACTGTGCCTGAATCTGATAGCCAGGCAGCAGCCTCTTGCAAAGGACCTTAGGACAATAAGCACAGCTCTTAAGATAATAACCGATATGGAACGTATTGCCGATCACTCGGCTGACATTGCAGAAATAACTATAAGGATGGCTTCGGAAAAATATATAAAGCCGCTTATCGATATACCCAAAATGGCCGAACTTGCAAAAAAAATGGTAAACAAAGCCATTGATGCTTACGTCAGGCAGGACATAGAGCTTGCACAAACAGTATGTGACAGTGATGATGCTGTAGATGACCTGTTTTCAAAAATTGTGCTTGAGCTGATAAATATAGTTAAGAATGATCCCGATACTACAGAGCAGGTAATCAATTTTATGTTTATTGCAAAATATCTGGAAAGAATGGCAGACCATGCAACAAATATAGGTGAATGGGTAGTTTTTAATGTTACAGGTGA
>JAUZPR010000075.1 GCA_030705825.1 Bacillota bacterium
AGAAATGAGGCGGTAAAAAAATGATATCGAAAAAAATAGCAGAAGATTTAAGAAATGCTTCATTTATAAGAGCTATGTTCGAGGAAGGTGAGAAGCTCCGCAGAACATACGGGCCGGAAAAAGTCTATGACTTTTCACTGGGCAACCCGGACAACAAACCTCCCGAAAAGGTAAAGAAAACCCTTAAGAATCTTATACTGGAAGATAACCCAAACCTTCATGCTTATATGAGCAATGCCGGCTACCCTGATGTTAAAGCAAAGGTTGCGGCTCATGTCCAGAATGAGTCTGGAATATCTCTTACAGGAGAAAATATAATAATGACCTGCGGTGCGGCAGGAGGACTGAATGTTGCACTTAAAGCTCTTCTTGATCCAGAGGATGAAGTCATCATATTCGCACCATTTTTTGTAGAGTACCTGTTTTACGTTGGAAATCACGGAGGGAAAGGTGTAATTGTACCAACGATCAAGGACACCTTTGAGCCTGACCCGGCTGAACTGGAAAAACACCTGTCTTCAAAGACAAAAGCCATTATTTTGAATTCACCCAATAATCCTACAGGTGTTGTTTATAACGAAAAAATACTGGGAGAAATTGCAAAGGTGCTTGAAGCTGCCGAGAAAAAGTTCAACACCACAATATATGTAATTTCAGATGAACCATATACAAAGATCGTATATGACGGTGTAAAGGTTCCAAGCCTTTTGAAAGCATTTAAAAATGCAATATCTATTAACTCCTTCAGTAAATCCCTTGCACTTCCGGGGGAAAGAATAGGATACATAGCGGTGAGCAGCGCTATAGACAATTGGAAGCTGCTTATTGATGCCATGACCTTTACCAACCGCACACTAGGCTTCGTAAATGCGCCCGCATTGTTCCAGAAGGTAATTGCAGAGGCCCTGGATGAAGAGGTTGATACAAGCGCATACCTGAAAAGGCGCGATATGCTTTACAATCATTTGATCAGTCTGGGATTTGAATGTGTCAAACCCCAGGGTGCTTTTTATCTTTTCCCAAAAGCACTGATACCGGACGATGTTGAATTCAAAAACCGTGCCCTGAAATACAATTTAATTATTGTCCCAGGAAAAGGGTTCGGCTGTCCTGGTTATTTCAGGCTGGCATACTGTATAAGTCAGAAAACCATAGAGAATTCACTGGAGGCATTTACAAAGCTGGCAGCGGAATTTAGGTAAAAAAGTTCGGTGTTCATGGTTCAGCGTTAAGGGTTCGGTGTTAAGAGAGTTGAGAGTTTGGAATCTAATATTAGATTTCGTATTTCATGGTTAAAAGCTTATATATAACAAAAAAACCGGATTGACTTTTAAAGTGATATGATATGCTCCCCTTATGGTAGACAGTTAAAATAATAAAACTGTTTACTGTAAGGGGAGCATATTAAAGTTGATCCGGTTTATTATTAGTTAAATTTTAATTTTATATGCCCTCCCAACCCAAACTCTAGACTCTAAAACGGAACGGTGAGGGCACCGTTCCCTACAGCCATATTCCTAACTCTTAACTCCCCGAACTCCCAACCCTGAACTCCGAACTTAAATTATCCCTTCATGCCTTAACAGCCATTCCTTACGCCATAGTCCTCCGGAATATCCACCCATACTTCCGTCGCTTGAAATAATCCGGTGGCAAGGTATAATCACCGCTATCCTGTTTCTCCCGTTTGCACTGCCTACTGCCCTGAAACCCCTTGGATTTCCTGCTGCGATTGCAATATCGGCATAGGACGCTGTCTTTCCGAAGGGAACCTTTAAAAGCTCTTCCCATACTCTTTTCTGAAATTCAGTCCCCTGAGGCTGCAGCTTAAGCTGGAAGGTTTTTCTTTCACCTTTAAAATACTGTTTCATCTGGTCAACACATTCCTTTAAAACAGTATTACCACATTTATCATCGTTATCAATTATTTCATCAACAAAATCCAAACCTGTAACAGCTTCTTCATTTGCTGTAATTCTCATAATACCTATCGGTGATTGGTAATATACAACAAATTCAGGTATCATAAATCCTCCGTAAATGGACAGAATCAATCCCTGGCTTTAATTACAAGCAGCAGCCCTTTTTTTATGGATATTTGGGCGCTATCCTCAGCGAACTCGTTGCTTACACCCCAAGCCGATCCCAGTTCTACCGAAGCATTATCAAGAGGATAGTACAAGCCGCTTAGCGTTATACCTTCTACTGTTTCAGAAAGCGGTACCAGCGAAACTCTTGTATTTTCTTCACGCTTTAATGTAATGCTGTCTTTTATGAGGGTTATTTCATTGTTTTCATCTGTGACAATTCCTGTAATACCTTTATCAAGAAGCAGCTTAAGCAGGAATATGTTGGATAGCGTATGGTCAAGCCTGCTGCCAAGACAGCCTATAAAAATTATATGTCTGCAGCCCTTATTAATTGCGATGTTTACTGCTAATTCAGTATCGGTCAAATCCTTCTGTACAGGAAATTTAAGAATCTCCACCTGTTTATTTACATAATACTCATAATCATCTTTATTAATGGAATCAAAATCACCCACAAGTATATCGGGCTTGAGGTCAAAATTCCTCATGTGCCTGGCCCCGCCGTCTACGCATATAACAAGCCTGGCTTGCCTGAAAAATTTCCCATAGTACGAATAATCCCGGATATTACCGTTACAAACTATTACTGCCGTCATATGCCTTTTCCCTTAATTCCTTTATTATTTCGGCCGTGTTGACTGCATTGAAAATAGTTGTACCGGCCACTATAATATTTGCTCCTGCCTCAGTAACCCTGCCTATATTGGTAAGATCAATGCCGCCGTCCACCTCTATATCAAGCTTAAGCTTTCTTTCCCTAGTTATTTTTTTAAGTTCCCTTATTTTGTCGGTAACCGATTCCATATATGCTTGTCCGCCGAAACCCGGATTTACAGTCATCAGAAGAACCATGTCAAGGTCTTCCAGAACACTGTCTATTGTACTTAACGGGGTATCAGGATTTATTGCTGCCGAAGCACGCTTACCTCTTTGTTTTATACTATGGATTGCCGTTTTCAGATCGATACAGCATTCAGCATGTACGGTAATTATATCTGCGCCTGCATCTATAAATCTTTCAATAAAATCTTCAGGATTCTCTATCATCAGGTGTACATCAAATACCATTCCGGTAACCCATCTCAAAGACCTGACTACAGGAGGACCAATTGTAATATTCGGAACAAAATGCCCATCCATAACATCTATATGTAACCAATCTGCCCCGGCTCTTTCGACTTTTTTAATTTCGTCTCCAAGCTTTGAAAAATCTGATGCCAATATGGACGGAGCAATCTTAATCATACATTCACACCCTTTTTATGTAATCTTTTTTCTGCTTTAAAATGTTGTAAAACTTGCAATATCTTTCGTAGCGTTCCCTGTCAATCAGATTTTGAGCCAATGCTTCCTTGACAGCACAATCAGGTTCACTTATATGGCTACAGCCTTTAAACCTGCATTTTCCCAAATAACTCTCAAATTCAGGGTAATAGTACTCCAGTTCATCATATTTTATATCCGGTAATTCAAAAGAGCTGAATCCGGGTGTGTCAGCTACAAAACCACCCTCTTCGAGTTCCAGAAGCTCGGCGTGCCTTGTGGTATGCCTGCCGCGTTCTATCTTTTCGCTGACCTTTCCGGTCTGCATAACCCAGCAATTCATTATTATGTTAAGAATAGAAGACTTTCCTACTCCGGATTGCCCTGCGAAAACTGTTGTTTTACCTTTCAAGCTTTCCTGCAGCTGTTCAAAACCGGACTCGGTTTTTGAACTGAGCGGCAGGCACTTAAAGCCTGCCGCCGAATAAACCTGTATAATTTTTTTATACTCCTGGCTTTCGTCCAGATCTATCTTATTTATGCAAATAATTGTTTGTATTCCTTTGATCGATGCTGAGACCAACAATTTATCCAGCAGGTCGAAATCAGGCAGCGGCGATTTTACCGCTATTACCGTTGCAAGCTGATTTACATTTGAAACTGCCGGTCTTACCAATTCAGAATCCCTGGGCAGTATTTCCGAGATGCTTCCTTTTTTTTTCTCTACATCTGTTACAGCAACAGAAACCCTGTCCCCTGGAAGAGGCGTTAGATTTTTCTTGCGGAATACTCCGCGTGCCTTACATTCATATAATCCTTCTTCGGTCTTTACATAATAGAATCCACCGATGCCTTTTATAATAATGCCTTCTGGCAAAATTCTACCTCCTACTGGGTAATATTCTGAACAAACTCATCAGTCTGTTTCTCATTAATAAATACTTTTACATCAGTAGTACCACCATTAGGCACCGGAATAACAACCTGTACCGGAAAATCCTTCTGGTTCACCTGCTTATCCATCAGTACCTCCATTGCATTTGTGTCCGAAGGTACCGCTTGAACAACAATGTGAACAGTATCAGGCAGGCTCTGAGGGTTATTAAGACTTATCATCCTGGTTACATTTACCCTGCCCTGCAGGTTGTTCTGGAAATATATGTCCACCGGTTTATTTTCTTCAATCGAGGTTCCGGCTGCAGGCTTTTGATCAATTATTTTCCCTGTGTTACTACTTCCTTCAGGAAATTCCTTACCTAAAGTCAGATTGGCATCTGCAAGAGCTTTTTTAGCTTGAGATTCAGTCAATCCTATAAGTTTCGGAACCTTTGTCTGAGTGATTTGGGGACCTTTACTCCTGTAAATTGTAACAGAATCCCCTGATTTAACATCGTCTCCGGCTTCGGGATCCGTACGTGTTACAAGTCCTTCGGCAACTGTATCATTGAATTCATCTTCCATGGTAACCTTCAGGCCATAATCCTGTTCGGCACGGGTAGCAGCTTCCCTGGCGTCCCTCTTTGTCAGATCAGGCATCTTTTCTACCTTAGGACCGTCACTTACAACGAATTCTATATTGTTATACCCCCCTGGCTTTAAAGTACTTCCTTGAGCCGGGGTTTGGCTTATAATCATGTCCTTGTCGACATCGTTGCTGTTTTGCCTGGTGACCTTTATGTTATCAACATCTATTCCCGCTTTTGAGAGCTCATCCTTGACATCGTTAATATCCTTGTTTTTATAATTCTCCATTACAAAATCCTTATGCTGTTCAGGTTTTATTGAAGGCATGACAGCATTATAACCAATAAAAATAGCTAGAGCTATTATAATAACAGAAGTTATACCGGCAAGAATATACGTGAGTTTATCCTTCTTTTTGTTACCTTTAGTATTGTCCGGTTTGTTTTCCTTTATTAAGAATTCGTCCCGTTTGATTGGAGTATTGTTTCCTATAGCCTGAATCCTTTTGGTAGGACTTCCCGAATCATTTTCAACAGTTACGAAATTCCCTCCGGGTTCCTTCAATACCTTGTAGAAATCCCTCAGCATATCTGTTGCCGACTGATACCTTTTTCCAAGTTCCTTTTTAATTGCCTTCATTATTATGTCGTTTACGCCTGAAGGAATATCCTTGTTTATCATCATCGGAACTTCGGGTTCATCCTGTATATGCTTCAAAGCAACAGCAACAGGCGATTCTCCGTCAAAAGGCAGCCGTCCGGTTACCATTTCATATAAGGTTATACCCAGTGAATAAATATCGGACTTCTCATCTACAAACCCACCGCGGGCCTGTTCGGGAGAAAAATAATGAACAGAGCCGATAGTGCTTCCCACCATTGTGATTGTGGAAGCCGAAACTGCACGTGCTATACCGAAATCGGTAACCTTTATAATACCCTCATTTGTCAAAAGTATATTATGAGGCTTGATATCCCTGTGGACTATATGATTTCTATGAGCATGTTCAATAGCAGAACATATTTGTATACTTATTTCTATAGCTTCTCTCCAGTTAAGTGCGCCCTTTCTGCTGATATAATCCTTCAGTGTAATACCATCGACGTATTCCATAACAATATAATGAATATTCCCTTCATGTCCTACATCGTATATGGAAACTATATTAGGATGAGAAAGGCTGGCAGCAGCCTGTGCTTCAATTCTGAACCTCTTTACGAATTCCTCGTCATTGGTGAAATCCGATCTGAGAATTTTCACTGCAACAAATCTATTAAGTAAATTACATTTTGCCTTATAGACCAGAGCCATACCGCCTCCGCCTATTTTTTCAAGAAGCTCGTACCTGTTTCCAAGTATCATACCTTCCATTTCAACACCTCTATTCATTTAACTAAAGGCATATATTACCGTATTAAGAAACATCCTGGTTTCTTATGTTATATTCAAATTCACGCTTGAACTACAATAACTGTTATGTTGTCTTCTCCGCCTCTAATATTTGCATTATTAACAAGTTCCTTGCAGATATATTCAGGATCCTCACTACTTTTAACAATATCAAGTAATTCATTCTCGGAAAGCATATTTGTCAGCCCATCGGTGCAAAGAAGGCAAATATCACCTTCCTGTATATCATAGACGTATATGTCAACATTAATGTTCTCTTCACACCCTACCGCCCTGACCAGGACATTTTTCTTGGGATGGCTTAATGCTTCCTCCCTTGTTATTGAACCGTTTTTGACCAGTTCCTCTATATAAGTGTGATCGGTAGTAAGAAGAGTCATTTCATTATTCCTGATTAAAAAGGCCCGGCTGTCACCCACATGTCCTATGTATATCTTTTTATTGTTTATTACTGCAACCGTAAGGGTAGTTCCCATCCCTGAATTTGATTTATGTTGCGCCGCTTCGGTATAGATTTCTTCATTTGCCTTTTTTACTGCTTCCATTATAGCTTCGGATATTACTTCTTCATTTACAAATCTTTCTGCATACTGCAATATGAAGCTGCTAATTGAATCAACTGCCATCTTGCTGGCAATTTCACCGGAATTATGTCCACCCATTCCATCGGCAATAATAAAAGAAACCGGTATACCCGGATAACCGGCTATAACGTTATAGCTGTCTTCATTAATTTCTCTTATTTTGCCCTTGTCACTACATACGGAAAACTTCACATTACCACTCCCAAAAGAACTCGAGGGCAATGGGCCCTTTCGCTTTTATGATATTTTCGCCAGGAAAATATATGTCAAATATATACTATGAAGAACTTTCTTCTGCTTTATTAATAATGCTTCTTCTAAGCTGACCGCACGCGGCATTGATATCACTGCCCAGTTCCCGCCTTACGGTAGCCTCAATTCCATACCGTTCAAGAATTGACTTGAACTTTTCAATGGTTTGCCTGCTGCTTTTTTTAAAGTCTGCACCCTCGACATCATTAATAGGTATCAGATTGACATGGCTCAGCATACCTTTTATTCTATGTCCAAGCTCCGAAGCATTTTCGGCAGAATCGTTAACACCGCTTATCATAGCATATTCAAAGGTAATTCTTCGTCTTGTTACCTCTGTATATATCTTACATGCTTCAATTATTTTGTCAATAGAATACTTTTTATTAACAGGCATAATTTGCTGTCGGATTTCGTCATTCGGAGCATGCAGGGATATGGACAGCGTTACCGGCATGTTTTCCTTCGAAAACCTTATAATATCGGGTACCAACCCACATGTGGAAACAGATATATGCCTGTATCCTATATTTATGCCTACTGGATGATTTACCAGCCTTAAGAATTTGACAACATTATCATAATTATCAAAGGGTTCTCCAATTCCCATAATAACTACATTGCCGATCCTGTTCCCCGTATCATTCTGAATAGATATTATCTGGTCCAGCATTTCTCCGCTGCTGAGGTTCCTTACAAAGCCTATGCCTGTTGAAGCACAGAACCTGCAGCCCATCCTGCAGCCAACCTGCGAGGATATACAGGCAGTATAACCGTGAAGGTACTGCATAAGCACACTTTCTACTAAATTACCGTCTTTTAGCTGAAAGATATACTTTGTAGTACCGTCAATCTTGGATACAAGCTTATTGCCAATTTCAAGCCTTCCTATATAAAAGGATTTCTCCAGCTTATTTCTGAATTCTTTTGAGATATTTGTCATTTGTTCAAAATCCTTGATTCCTTTATGAACCCACTGAAATATCTGTTTAGCCCTGAATTTCTCAGCCCCCATCGAAGCGAACCTCTCCTGAAGCTCTTCCAGGGTCAAATCCATAAGGTTGGTTTTTTCCTCCATAATTATTCCTTTCTGATCATCTTTGCAATAAAAAAGCCATCTATACCTTCGACATTGGGATACAGCTGTATAAAACCATCCTTTGCATTGGTTTTTGGCAATCCGTCAGGCAGGTCATCCGATATATCAAGTGGTACGAACTCCCTGGTGCTATCCAGGAACTCTTTGACCATACCGTAATTTTCGTCGTCCTCTATGGTACAAGTGCTGTAAATCAATATGCCGCCCGGTTTAACATATTCAGCTGCAACTGCAAGTATATTTCTCTGAAGCTTTAAAATTTCTCTTTTATCCTCAATATCTTTTGCCCATTTGATATCGGGCTTCCTTCTGATTATACCAAATCCTGAACAGGGTGCGTCTACAAGTACCCTGTCGGCTTTCATCCTAAAATTATCGTCAAACTTCAGCGCATCATACAATTCGGTGCGGATTATACCTATTCCAAGCCTTTTTGCGGCATCTTCAATCAATTTTATCTTGTGTTCATGTATGTCTCTGGCTATTACTGTTCCAGAATTATTCATTAATTGCGCAAGATGTGTAGCTTTTCCTCCGGGTGCGCTGCAAACATCCATAACCAGCTGACCAGGTTTTGGGGCCAGTAATTTGCCTACCAGCATCGAGCTCTCATCCTGCACCTGGAAAAAGCCGTTTTTAAAGGTTTCAAGCCTTGCAACCGAAACCTGTCCCTTAAAAATAATAGCATCTTCCAGATACCTTCCGGGTTCAGCCTCTATTCCATCCTTTTTGAGCAGCTCCAGCAGTTCTTTTTTTGTTGTGCGAAGTGTATTTACTCTTGCTGTCAAATCAGGAATCCCGTTATTACTTTCCAGAAAGCTTTCGGTAAACTCTCTTCCAAATTTTTCGAGCCAGTGTTCAACCAGCCATTCGGGATGTGAATATTTGACAGAGAGGTATTGTTTAAGCTCTTTTTCCTCATCAGGATACTTTATGTTATCCCTGTTCCGGGATATATTCCTTAAAACGGCGTTAATAAACCTGCTGGCAGCCTGGTGCCCGTATTTTCTTGAAAGATTGACACTTTCATTGCAGGCGGCTGAATCAGGTACTTTACTCATATATAATATTTGGTATGTGCCAAGTCTTAATATGTTCAGTACCCATGGAGACATCTTTTTGAGGCGTATGTTTGAAAACTGCTGAATCGTCCAATCCAAAGCCAGCTTCCACTTAGTAACCCCGTACACCATTTCGGTAATAAAAGCCTTGTCAATATCCTTAAGGTCCCAATTGTTCAAGCCTTTATTGAGTGCCAGATTTGAATAGGCATTATTTTCGTTTATTTCATATATAATTTTCAAAGCGGTTTCTCTTACCGGATCTATTTTCATTTGTACTCACTTTCAATTAGCTATGATATTTATTCTTCCCTATTTATAAGATTACCATATTATTGCCTGTAATTCCAATCATCATAAACTCTGCATTAAAAGGGGGAAGCTCTTATGCGTTAAACATAAGATACTTCCCCGAATTTGCTATTTCATCCCAAGAATCTCTCCTGTATCTATCTTATGCCCTACCAGATAATCACCTACACCCATCCTTTTACCTGAGTCAAATTGCAATTCCAGTATTCTTGCTGTTCCATCCCCCGTTTGGACAATAATTCCATCCTTTGCAGCACTTAATATTTTCCCCGGTTCATTACTGCCGGATTTTGAATTATTATAGTCCTTTATGTCGGGATCGGATACCTTCCAAACTCTCATCCTTTCACCCTTGTAGAAGGTATAGGCACCAGGCCACGGATCGGTTCCCCGTACAAGGTTATATATCTCTTCGGATGTTTTGTTCCAAGCTATAAGGCCGGTTTCTTTGGTTATCATGGGAGCATATGTAAAATCTTCGGGTTGAGGTACACGCGGAAGAGTACCTTTTTCAAGCTGTTCAAGCGTCTCTTTTAAGACCTGGGCTCCAATAACAGCCAATCTGTCATGCAGCTGTCCGACTGTTTCGCACCTGCCTATTTCAGTTTCATGTTTTAACAGTATATCACCTGTATCCAGACCGACATCGGTAAACATGGTTGTTATTCCGGTGGTCCTGTCTCCGTTGATTACTGCCCACTGAATAGGAGTCGGGCCTCTGTATTTCGGAAGCAGCGAACCATGCACATTTATACACCCAAGCCTTGGAATATCAAGAACCCCCTGGGTCAATATACGTCCATATGCAACCGTTACAAACAAATCCGGTGATAATTTTCTTAATTCATCCGGGAATTCCCCTGTTTTTACTTTTACAGGCTGTAAGACCCGTATACCTGCATTAACAGCGTACTCCTTCACTGGCGGAGCCGCAAGCTTGTTGCCTCGACCCTTGGGTTTATCAGGCTGAGTAACAACTGCAACAACTTCATAACCGCTTTTCACCAGCATATCAAGACTGGGAACAGCAAAATCAGGAGTTCCCATAAAAACAATTCTCATATAAACACCAACCTTTTTGTAGTGTACAGTTTACAGTGTACAGTCTCTTTAAGTATATAGTTGATAGTTTTACCTGAATTTTTATATTGTCTCAAAATTCATACAGGTTGGGAGCATTACCCTCACATTTAATTGCGTTTACTGTCAATTGTCCTATATAAACCATTAACTGTTATTCGACTGTTATCTGCTTTTAACTGTAAATTGTACATTGTAAACTGTACACTGATCTATTCTTCATCTTCCTCTGCTTCTTCCCTTTCTACGTATTTGATTACCTTGTCTTTAAATATAATTCCGTCAAGGTGGTCGATCTCGTGACATAATGCTACTGCAAGCAGTTGTTCTCCTTCTATAACCTGCTTTTTACCGTTGCGGTCCAATGCTTCTACAACTACCTTTGCCGGCCTTTTTGTTTCTCCATATATTCCGGGATAACTGAGGCAGCCTTCAATATAGGACTGTTCCCCCGATTCACTTATTACTTTTGGATTTATAAGTTCCAGCAAACCGCTTCCGGCATCAATTACAACTGCTCTTTTAATTATTCCAACCTGGGGAGCAGCAAGCCCAACACCGTTTGCATCATACATGGTTTCTGCCATATCGTCCAGCAGCACCCGCAGCTTATCGTCTATTTTATCAATCTCTTTGCATTTCTTTCTCAGCACTTCATCTTCATCTTTCCTGATTATCCTAATAGCCATAAAATAACCTCCATCACTCTATTAACCCGATTATTTCCTTGGAATTCATATTTAAATCTATTTTTTCATATATTTATATTTTACAGTATTTTATTTATTTTTGTGTTATTACAAGCTAATATTATAGCATACTCAAGGGATTTATATCCACACTCATATCTGTTCCTGAATTTTTTCTTTCGGCATTAAACCAGTCGGAAACCTCAGTCATTATTTTTGTGAGTATATCAAACTCCCTGCATTTTATTATAATCCTCCACCTGTATTTATTTCTGATTTTGGATAGTGGTGCCCTCGATGGGCCCATAACTTCTGAATCGCATCCCACTACCTTGAATTTTTCCCTAAGCTGCTCCGTCACTTGTTTTGATTGGCTGAAAACACTCTTGTCAGCATTTCCGCTCATTATTACCGAGGCTATATTTGTGAACGGCGGATATGAAAGCTTTTCCCTAAGAATAATTTCCTGTGAATAAAAGGATCTGTAATCATGTCGGCATGCAGCACGTATGCTGAAATCCTCGGTATTGTAGGTCTGAATTATTACCCGTCCGGTAAGCTCTCCCCTGCCGGCACGGCCTGCCACCTGTGTCAGAAGCTGAAAGGTTTTTTCCGATGCCCGGAAATCATTTATATTAAGCATACTGTCTGCAGCTATTACCCCAACCAGGGTGACATTGGGGAAATCATGACCCTTTGCAATCATTTGAGTCCCAACCATAATGTTAATATTTTTCTCTTTGAAAACACTCAATATCTCTTCGTGGGAATTTTTATAGGTTGTTGTGTCCATATCCATTCTGATTACAGTAGCACCTTCAAAGTGTTTTTTGATTTCCTCCTCAATCTTCTGTGTCCCCACCCCAAAATGTCTTATATGGCTGCTCTTGCAGCTTGGGCAGGTTTCGGGGTTTTTTATGGTATAACCGCAGTAATGGCATATCAATCTGTCGTCATGAGAATGATAGGTCATGGTAATGTTGCAGTTAAGGCATTTTATCGACAGCCCGCAGCTTCTGCACAGTACAAAGGAGGAATATCCCCGCCTGTTCATAAACAGCATTGTCTGCTGGGAGGTTTGAATGTTTTTATTGATCTCTTCAGTCAGTCTGTGGCTGAATACAGTCCTGTTGCCGTTATCCAGTTCACTGCGCATGTCGACCAGCTCCACTTCAGGCAAAGGAGCATTGTTTGCTCTTACATGCATTTCCAGCAGGCCTATGTCCTTATGAACCGCCCTGAAATAAGTTTCTACCGAAGGTGTAGCCGATCCCAGCAAAAGAAGGGCGTTTTCCCTGATACACCTTTCCCTTGCCAAATCCCGTGCATGATATTTGGGAGTAATTTCGGATTTGTATGAACCTTCCTGTTCCTCATCGATTATAATAAGCCCAGGCTTTTTCAGAGGAGCAAAAACTGCAGACCTTGCTCCAACTACCACCCTTATTTTTCCTTCCTTAATAAGCCGCCACTGATCAAACCTTTCGCCTATTGACAACCGGCTATGTATTACTGCGACACTGTCACCGAACCTACCCCTGAACCTTTCCACCATCTGGGGTGTCAGAGATATTTCAGGAACCAGCACAATTGCCTGCCTGCCGAGGTCAAAGCAGTGCTGTATAAGCTGAAGGTAGACTTCGGTCTTACCGCTTCCGGTAACTCCATGCAATAGTATTTCTTTAAACGTGCCTTCAGAAAGTACATTTTTCAGATGAGCCAGAACTTCTGCCTGCTCAATAGTCGGTGTCAATGGAAAAGTCTTTTCAAAATGTCTGTTTCCAAGAGGATCTCTAAATACTTCAACCTCTTTGAATTCTATATATCCGTTTTTCTCCAGTGTATTGAGCACACCTGCGGAAACTCCCGAAAACCTGATTATATCGGCAGTTGGTATGTACTCATCCTCTAGCAGCATTTCAAGTATTCTGATGTGCTGAATTTTTTTAATCCTGTTGTTTTCTATATCGCTTGTTGCCTCTTCCCGTGGTACAGCCAGATAAGCCACTTTTTGAACCTTTTCACGGACGCCTGTAGAAAAACTTTCGGTGACTTCCAGGATTCCATTCTCTGAAAGCTTTTTGATGTATTTTGAAAAACTTTTTCCTCCTGCAAGCTCCTTAAGTTTTTCATATTCGCATAATCCATTCTGCTGCTCCAAAACATCAAGAATTTTCCGAATTGACGTTGTCGTATCAGTGCTGTTTGCAATCAACCTAACAGTTTTAACGGTTTTTGCGCTTGTTCCGGGCGGCATCATACATTTTAATGCATCGGAAAATGTACATATATATCTTTCCTTCATCCAAAGAGCCAGTCCAATCATTTTTTCATCTATCAATGGCTGTTCATCAAGGATTTTGGAGATTTCTTTCAATTCGTGAAATTCGGATTTTTCCAGAATGCTTGTTATATAAGCTTCAACAGTTCTGTTTGATCTGCCGAAGGGAACCATTACCCTTATTCCGGGTTTGACCTTTTCTGCCAAACTAAATGGTACTGCATAATGGTATTCCTTATCGAATTTTCTGGTGGTTTCACTTATATAAACAGCAGCTATAAGACTCATTAATACACCTGTCCATAATAATTTTCTATGTTTCTTTAATTAATTATATCATAATGGGATATGGTCCATGAATAAACAAATATCTATTTCGAGGCGGCAAAATATATTAAAAAAGCAGAAAGTCCTAGTCACTCTCTGCTTTTGATAAACAATACTATTCTTCGAAATCAGGATTGATACTGATCCTGTAAAAACACCCCATTTATTTTTTATTGTCCTCCATTTACAACCTTCCAATTTACGCCATCAGCGGAAGTAATGATTGTTTCGGCGTCACCTGCCGCAATAAATTTTTTTCCATCCCAGACAACCTTATTCAAATACTTTCTTGTAATGGAAGGGACTATTGTCCATTTAATTCCGTCATCTGACGTAATGATCAAACCTCTCTGCCCTACAGCTACAAATTTATCCTTTCCCCATGCAACACTATTGAGGCAAAGTGTGTAATAATCATCCACACTTTCTATTTTATCTATAGAACCATTAATATCCCAATTTTGTCCGTCTGAAGAAGTCACCAAAGCTAAATGGTCTCCGACACCGACATATTGTTTCCCGTTCCAGGCCAGGTCGCAAAAAGAACCTGTACCCATTGAATCTGGAATTCTGACAGCCCATTTTTTTAAGTCGGGTGAAGTCAGTATGAAATTGCCGCCTCCGGTTACAATGTATTGCTTACCATCATAAAATATAACTGACGCATCATAGGTTTTATCTTCTCCCGAGCCGTTATCCAGTGACACTTTAGGAAGTTCCACCTTTGTCCAGCCAATACCCTTTTCTGATTTGAAGACAAATCCGTTTCCACAGGCTACAAACTGATGCCCATCCCAGATCACATCTCTCAGGTCATTACCTGTTCCCGTATCTGTAAAAGCCCAGTCAGTTCCGTTTTCCGAAGTCAGCGTTATTCCTTGATCACCAACTCCAACATATCTTTTTGCTCCCCATGCTATTGAATTTATCGTCCAAGGTGAGCCCTGTATCATTTCATGCCAGTTTATTCCATCGATAGATGTTAACAATTTCCCCAAGGAACCAACGCTTATAAACTTATTGTTTTCATAAGACAGGTCTTCGATATCACTTTTTAGTTGGATCACTGAATTATCCTTGGAAGGTACCTTATTTGAAGAAAAAGTATTATTAGGAATTACTTTTTTTGAAACCTGATTAGTACTGTCTTTTTTCATGCAGCCTGTAAGGGATAAGCATATAAGGAAAATTAGGAAGCAATATTTTATAAGGGAGTTCATTTTAATATTTTTCATAAGCCATCCTTATTAAAATATTTGAGCTGAATTATATTAGAATTTGACTTACCGCCTTAAATAAAAGTTCCATCTTATCATTTATTCGAATTCTTTTTTATTTTTGCTTTTTTAATAAACCTTACGCCAACTAAAAATTCTACAATTAATATAATGAAAAAGCCTGCAACCCACATGATTTCGTTAAATGAAGTATCCTTACCGGTGCCGGAAATCACAGCCAAAATCAGCATAATTCCAAACAAAACTGAAGTTATAACCATTATCCAGCCAAGCATATCCGGCCTTCCAGGATTCCTGTAAAGTGGGTGAAGCCTGCCGCCGGTATAATAACCGGCTACATACTGGTGCTCCTCCCAGTCGATAAGATTTTCGATGTAATCATCCTGGACACGGGCTTTTGAGTACCTCGTTTTAAGTTTATAGGTTTTCTTTTCAGGCATCTGTTTGATTTTCATAATTATAAACTTCTTTCTATTATTAGTGGCCCAGCCTTAAGGCTGGGCTACAGTCTAGATATTAGATATATACGCTTTTGCACGTATTATTACTATAACAGAATAAATCAAAAAAACAGTAATCAAGAATATCAACCCCAACTTTACAGGCGGAGTGAATAAAAAGTAGCATATCACAAATACTCCATACGCCAGAAATAAGGAATATATCACTATAGCCGACAGGAAGGCAAATCTTTTTTTGTACCTTATGCCAATTGCAATAGACATAAGGCAAAGGCCTAAGACAATTCCACCGATGTTGAAGTTGGAATTTAATGCACACACTCCAAGCTTTACTTCTTTTGCATTGACTAAATCCAATGTGGATTGAATGGTATGGGCTAAGCCCTGCAAGAAAATTAAAACAGATAAAATACGCAATCTAACCCCGCCTTTATTTTAAATAGATTTAGCAAGTAATTCTCTGCAACCCAACCTTTAGGATTGACTGCTGGATGTCATCTTAAATCTATATCAAATCATCATTTTAAATTGTATAATTTGTAAATAATTCCGTCAAGTGGATATAATATAAGCCGTAACTGCTATTAGTTACGGCTTATATTAAGAAACTCAATAATCTACTTTTTAAACCCGGTTCCCTTCTTTTTGTCATAATCCGCTTTTACCGGCTCTTTTTTTCTGTCTATCTGATCGTTATAGAATGCAGGATCGCCTATGGGATCCTTCACAATATTCTTGTCACGCATTTTTTTATCCATTACAATTTCTCCTTTGTTTATTTTCTTTTAACTAATATTTTATCCATATTAATCAAATATACTAAAATTCATTTCATTAAAAACA
>JAUZPR010000076.1 GCA_030705825.1 Bacillota bacterium
ACATTGGGATTGTATCTTCTGTTCAGGATACCGATGATTTATGCGGGTTTAATTACGGCTGTGCTTACCTTTATGATAGTATATCTGGGAAAGTATGGGCAGCGGGTTATAGAAATTGTAATATCAATTCTGGTTGCAGTAATTTGTATAGGATATACTCTCGAATTGTTCCTGTCAAAGCCCGATTGGGCTTCGGCCGGGCTTCATGTACTTGTACCTTCATTGCCGAATGGCAGTGCGGTTTTAATTGCAGTGGGAATGCTTGGCGCAACGGTTATGCCGCATGTTATTTATCTGCACTCACAGCTGGTTCAAAGCAGGAATCATGATACAACAGTGGAGAAGAAAAAAAGGCATCTTAAAATGGAAAGGATAGACATAGCCATTGCCATGAACATTGCATTCATAGTGAATGCGGCAATGGTATTGGTTTCAGCGGCAGTATTTTTCAAGAACGGTATTGTTGTCAATACAATAGAGCAGGCACATGGATCACTTACACCGCTTCTCGGAGCACTTTCGAGCGGAGCCTTCGGAATAGCCCTGCTGGCATCAGGTTTATCCTCTTCGGCTGTAGGCACAATGGCAGGTCAGACAATTATGCAGGGCTTTGTAGGCTTGAAAATATCGGACAATATAACAAGGCTGGTAACAATGGCACCAGGAATGCTGATTATAGTACTTGGAATCAACCCAATGCAGGCACTGGTCTTAAGCCAGGTCATACTGAGCTTTGTCCTTCCGGTGGCAATTATTCCAATGCTGTTGATTACAAGGCGTAAGGATATAATGGGTACGTTTGTGAATAAACCGATTACGAATGTACTTGGGTGGATTATAACAAGTTTCATAGTCGCCATGAATGCGGTGCTGCTGTATATGACGTTTTTTAGGTGAATAGGGTAAATTGTTGAACCGTCCCTTACAAAGGGCGGTTTTTGTATGTTTACAGGAGGTATATATATTGTTACGATAATCCAATTAAAAGATATTTAAAACGCCCAAAAAGTTAGATGGCAGGTACCGTTATGGAAGATACTTCAAAATCTGCTCTAGAAAGTGCAGATTTTTTTGCGAAATTATATTTCAATAATTATTAATTGTCCCCATGTCTTCCCCTTGTCCCTTTGCATTATTCGTCATGATTTGATAAAATTAGTAAAAAATACCGCTCATGCGACTTTTTATTAAAAGATTTGGGAGGGAAAAGTGTGGGACATGATGTATTTATCTCTTATTCTTCAAATGACAGAAATGTAGCAAATACAATATGTTCTGTCCTTGAGAGCAGGAAGGTGAGATGCTGGATTGCATCCAGGGATATTACACCAGGCAGGGAGTGGGGAGAATCGATCATTGAGGCTATCGAACAGAGTAAGATAATGGTTCTTATATTTTCTTCAGCAGCCAACAAATCACAGCAGGTTCTGCGTGAGGTTGAAAGAGCAGTAAATAAAAATGTAATAATAATTCCTTTCAGGATTGAAGATGTATTGCCAACAAAATCCATGGAATATTTTCTATATGCAACTCATTGGCTGGATGCACTCACACCTGACATGGAAATGCATGTCAGAAAGTTGGTTGATACCGTTGACAGGCTGATAAAAGATCCTACTGCTGCAAATGAAAGCACTGCCGTTAGAAAAGCTGTAAATTTGCCTAAAGGGAAGAACCTTGCTTTCTTATTAGGGGGAATGGGCATTTCCATTATATTGTTATTATCGATATTTTTCATTTTTATTAAGCCATCAATGAAAACAGCTGATACAAATAATACAGAAAAGCACAATACAATGGCCGGTTTACAAAACATACCGAAGGCAATGACTGAAAATACTAATGCTGTAAATTCTGCTGGAAAGACAGCAGTAAAAGTTGAAACCGGCACATCCGCCGGTAAAACACAAAAAAGTGCAGACTTGGGTGGAAAAAGCCAACCTGACGGTATAAACAATAGTGCCAAGGAAATGAAAGTAGGCGAATATATACTATTTGGTACATATTATGATAAACCGATTCAATGGAGGATAATAAATATTAATTCCAATGGATGCCCGCTTTTACTGTCAGAGAAGATACTAACCCTGAAAGCCTTTGATGCTGCGGAAAGTGGGACGTACAACCATACGCCTGGCGGTATTGCATTTGATGTACATAAGGACAGACAGGATGTATATAAGGATTATTCCCAGAAAGATCTCCGCAGTATGAAAGGGAGCAACTATTGGCTCAATTCAAATATCAGGGAATGGCTTAACAGTACCGGTGCAGCAGTGAAATATACGTCACAGCCTCCTTCTGCAGGTACTGTTTCCAACGAAAACGCTTACTATGATGATGAACCGGGATTTCTGCATTTCTTTTCCGACAGTGAACGCAGCCTAATCATGCCGGTTACGCATAAAGTTCTTGTTTCGGGTACAGACAGGACTCTGGCGGATGGAGGCAGTGCGCTATACTCCTTCAGTCGCACCAGTATCTCAAAGGCACTTTTTAATTATGATAATGCTTATTTCAAAAATGTGCAGGATAAGGTTTTCCTGCTGTCTGTTGAGGATGTTATAAATTATATTCAGAACAGAGGCTGGAAAATTAAGACGGGACTTACCCCCGAAGCAATTGAACATGACAGGTCGGGCTGGTACAGGGATTTAAGCGGTCAGACGGGGGGGAGCTTTATGTGGTGGCTTTCAACACCATATGCCGGTTCGGGTAGTGATGTATGCATAGTTTCAGATAAAGGAGATATTATCTATAATGATTATGCTACAGCAGCGGGAGTAGGAGTGCGTCCCGCGCTATACCTGAACACCTCAAATATATCCGTATCAGGTTCTGGAAGCGAAAGCGACCCTTATGCAGTAAAATAGGCAGGTTTTATTTACTGGTATACCAAATTTAAAAATCTTGTGCCGTAAGTGCAGATAAGGATATATGCTATGGATAAACTTAGTAATATTATAAAAGATTCAAGAAAGGTTTACATACAAACACATAACTACCCCGACGCAGATGCGATAGCATCGGCATGTGGGATGAAGAAATATGTGGAGAGCCTCGGGAAGGAAGCAGAGATAATCTATTACGGAAGCAATAAGTTCAAACCCAATGTAGCCAAAATAGTTAACGACTACCATATAAAAATGAGTATTATAGGTGAAGGTTTTGGAATAGGTGATAATGACCTACTTATTAATACCGACTGCCAATACGGTTCGGGGAATGTATTACACGTTAACGCAAAAAAAGTAGCAGTTATTGATCATCATATGAAGGAATGCACTGCAGACCTCATTTACGAAGATATTCAGCCAAGGATAGGAGCATGCACTACCATGGTATATGGCTATCTGAAAGAAAACGGAATTAAACCGGGCTGTGATCTGGCGACAGTGCTATACTACGGTATTTTTATGGATACGGATATGTTCAATGGCAAAATGACTACAGTTGATGATGACGTCAAAAAGGAGCTCGGTGCTGTCTGTAATAAAGGTGTGATAGATTCGCTACGGCTTTCATCTCTCTCATTTGAAGACCTTAGAATATATGCCTCCGGAATATTGAAGACAGAGAGATATAATAATGTGATATTTTCAGGAATTGACGAGTGTGAGGATAATCTTCTTGGACATATTGCAGATCTGCTTATGGAAATAGAAGGCATAGATATAGTTGTTGCGTACTCACAGCGTAGCAACGGCTGCAAGCTGTCGGTCAGAAGCTACCATGACTATTTGACTGCAGACGAACTTGTAAAAGAGCTTACAGACAGGATCGGCTCCGGTGGAGGCCATATAAACAAGGCGGGCGGACAGATTTATAAGGAAAAATTTGACGAGTTGTATCCCAAGGTATCCCTGGGTATTTATATAAGAACAAGGATCATTGATTACTGCCGGGATGTAAGGCTTCTAAAGACAGGTCTGGACAATCCTTTCGAAATATTTGGAAACGACAGGTTTTTCACTGCCCGGAAACAGAGATTCTGCCTTAGATATCTAAATATAAGAGATTATTTCCAAGAGGGAGTAATAATAAAAACCCTCGAAGGGACTGCTTCTGCAACAATAAGCGATAAGGTTATAATAGGGGTCAAGAATGAGATATGGCCTGTTTCTTCCGAATTGTTCAACCGAAAATATACCAGGGTGGAGGGTAAGAACCTGAACTGCCTCTCGGATGCATATTTGGATGAATATGGAGTGATAATACAGTCCGACTCAAAACTCATCAGGATTAATAGTAAGAATATCAGGGACCTTGGTGTATGTATGACTACAGACGAGGCTGTTGTACGTGCCTTGAAGCTAAGCGAAAAAGTTAAGGTAAGAACGGTATGGGGAGATTTTATTGGGAAGAAGCAAGACTATTTGCTTGTTAATAGCATTGATGATTATTACATATGTGACGAGGAAATATTCAATCTTACATATACTTTTTGAAGTCAAGGTTTGATGTTTTTGAGACACTGAAATTTAAATCTGAATCTAAGATAACTGTCCCTATATATAGCCCTGTGAAATTTGGCCTATTGCAAAAAATGAATTTGTGAATTAAAATATAGTTAGAATTCTAATCATATAGGAGATTATCAAAAATGAATGCAAGGTTACCATTGATGTCAAAGCTTGGGGTAATATTTCTGACCTGGAGGCGCTACCTTCAAAAAGATCTTGTCCCTTACAAAATCACATTGAAACAGCAGTATGTTTTGAACCAGCTCTCCAATAGGGACTTTCTTTACCCTTCCCAAATAGCAGATATGCTGTTTTGTGATCGTCCGACAGCTACTGTTGTTATTAAAAATATGGAACGTGACAAGTGGGTAAGGAGAGAAAAGGACAATGAAAATGGAAAACAGGTAAGAATTTTTATCACAAATGAAGGCCGTGAAAAACTTGTTTCTCTGAAAAGTTCAATAAAACCGCCGAAAGATCATGAGTTCGATCCTTTGAAATGCCTTACCCAGGAAGAGAAAGATCAATTGGATATGATTCTAACAAAAATACTTGCCTATATTAAAACTGATGGTAACAAGTATTTATAACATGAAAGCCTATTTTTTTAGTTAAATAATTAGAATTCTAATCATATTACAGGGGGTTCAATTATGAACGAGACGTTAAAAGCAATACATAGTCTTAAGTCTACACATGGCAATTTTTCATCACGCGAAATTTCGGAGGACGATCTTAAATTAATTTTAGAGGCTAGTGTTCAGGCGGCAACTGCATCATCGTGTCAAAACTATTCTATTATAGTAATCGATGACAAGGCTGTAATGAAGGAGTATCTTGATTATGCAGGCAGCAAAGCACTGGTTTTCTGTGTTGATTTTACCCGACTTGCTGATTTGGCAAAATTCCTTGATCATGAATATTACTGCGGCGGTCTTCCTGATTTCATTACTTCCGCCACCGATACTGCTCTGGCAGCACAGACAGCAGCAGTTGCAGCCAATTCACTCGGAATTGACTCTTTATTTACAAACAGTGTTCATAGAAAGGATTTGGATAAGCTGTATCAAAAACTCAAGCTTCCTAGTAAACTTTGTTTCCCTCTAATAAGTTTAATTCTAGGTTACTCAACTGATAAAAGCCAGCCTAAAAAGGGACGTTTAAAAGGTCCTGGTGTGATCCATTATGGCGAGTATCATAGGCTTGATACTGATGAACTGGAGAAAATGACCAATCAATATGACGATCCAGAAATGAAAATGGGGTTTACGCCCAATGAATCCTATAAAAGATATCTTGACTGGTTTTTTTGCTTCTGGTGCAGTCAGTTTAAAGATTATACCGAAGAGATTACAGCAATGCTGAAGAAAACCGATATACTAAAATAATACTTGATAGGGAAAGGTGCCGTCCCCATTGGTGCCTGCCATCAAACGCATAACCGAGCATACGACATAATAACTTATTCCTGTATTCCTAGCTCTGAATAATTCCAGGTACAGGACACCCACCTGGCGAAGGCTAGGTGTCAAACACCAAGTGAAGGCATTTTGGGTGCTAATAAAAAAACTATTAATTTTATAAAACAGCTTTTTATGGTTAATTAGAAATCATTAAAGGCTGTTTTTCATATCTCCGTAAAAAAACATACAAATGTAACAGATTATCTTCAAAAATTTACTTAATAACTTATAATTTGACAAAATTTGCAATGGACCTTACAATTACATTGGAATCAACGTGTAATAATTCTAAACAAAGGTGTTATTTTTTTCTTTTAAAACTATGTAATAAAAACAACAATTGTATTTGGGAGGTTCAAGCATGCTATCCGTACTTAATTTTGCTCTTTTATTTATTGCCGGAATCATACAAATGCTTCTTCAAGGTATAATAATTTCTTCTTTTTTCGGCGAAAAACTTGATAAAAAGCGTTTGGCAATTTTCTCAATACTTACCGGAGTAGCCAATACTATTTTGAATATGGTAATTCCGCAGAATCTTCTTATTCTTAATATCATAATCTATCTGGTAATACTATTTACATGCTGTAAAACCATTCTGTACTTTTCTAAAATTAATGCAGTTATTGCTCCTTTTTTCATTATGATCCTTAATATATTGATACAGTATTTCGGCCTGTTAATTGTCAGGGTAGCTTTTGCTGAAAAGTATAATGCAGCGGAATGGGCAAGTTCTGTTAGCCATGCAATAGCAATGAGATACATCGGAAATGTTGTTTTACTTTTGCCTGCAATTACCAGCATATATTTCAGATTAAAAATCAAATTTCCAAAGGATATAAATAATGAGAAGCTACTTGGAATAGCAGCAAATATTTTTATTACCTGCTTTTTAATTGTTCCCAACATACTGTATTTTAATAACACGGCAGTTAAGATCCCTACTGAGGTTATGATATTCAATATAATATCCATATTCATTCTATTGCTGCTGAGCATATACAACACCTTACAGTCAAGTGAGCTGGTACTGAAAAAGCAGGAAACTGAATTTCAGAAACTATACATCGGTGCCCAGGAAGAAATGATAGATACCCTCAGAGGTTTTAAACATGACTTGGGCAATATGATACAGGTTATGGGAGGCTATCTTATGCTTGGTGATTATGCAGGGCTGGAAAACTTCCATAAGCAAATGCAGAAGGAAAACCAACAGATTAATAATATTTCGCCTCTTAATGCTTATGTTAAGGATAACCCTGCCGTATATGGCCTGCTGCTGGCAAAAATGTCACATGCCGTAGTAAATGACATTGAATTATACATGGATATTCAAACTAAAATAGATATAGGTAAAATGAACAGTTATGAATTTTGCAGAATATTGGGAATATTGATGGACAACGCCCTGGAAGCTGCAGAAAACAGTGATAAAAAGCTTGTGGAGTTCATTATAAGATTAGACCAATATAACAGGCTGATTGTCGAAGTGAGCAATTCCTACAGTGGCGAAATTGATAAAATTAAAATATTTGAAAAAGGGTTTACTACAAAGGGTAAGCATTCGGGTTTTGGCTTGTGGGAGGTATCAAAGATAATATCCAAGTATCCAAGATGTAATATTGATACAAGTATAACCGAAGATGCGTTTACTCAAAAGCTGGTGATTTGGTAAAAAAGATACTATTATTTTACAATAATTGCTATAAAATTGCCAAAAAGATATTAAAGCATTAAAATTATTTACAAATAAAGTAAAATTATGGTATAATTTATTAAATATCCATAGCCAAAAGGGAATTAATATGCCGAATAAAATTGAAACACTTAAAAAGAAACTTGATAATTTAGTTGATAAAAAAGGAATAGACTCCTGTGAAGTTCTTGATTTTAGCAGGAAGGTTGATGATGCGATAGTCGAATATTATAAAAACAGCAATGAAAATATACTCAGGTGTAATTATAAACAAACTATTCTGCATAAGAATTAGTACTGATTAATTCAACTTTCCCACCTCATTATTAAATTGCAGCCATTCATTTGAAACATCGAACTCTTCAACGATTCTTCAAATTTATTCGATTTTATACTCCTGAGAATGGCTGCTTATTTCAAAGTGGGAAAGTTGAGTAATTAATTATATAGATAATGATTATAAAGCTATGTTACAATTAAACTCTAAAACATATGTAGCAAGGATTAAAAAAAATGGGTAAATTTTTGAAAGGTGTCCTGCTTATTGTTATGTCGGCAGCAGGATATGGCGCGATGCCAATATTTGCTAAAAGCGCTTACTCAGCTGGAGCCAGTGTGCAGACACTCTTGTTTATAAGGTTTTTACTGGCATCATTATGCTTATTCATATACATTTTTATAAAAAAGGAAAAAATCAAGCTTACGCTCCATACATTCATCCTGCTTTTGGCCCTGGGTCTTGTATGCTATACCGCCCAGTCCACCTTCTACTTTTTTGCAATGAAGTATATATCTGCGTCACTTGCAGTTCTGCTATTATATACCTATCCAATACTGGTATACCTGTTTACTCATTTTGTTGAAAAACAAAAATTGAACAAAAGGATTATTACTTCTATTATCATTACATTTACAGGAATAGTACTTGTAATGGACGCATCTATAGGGAAACTGGATTTAATGGGTGTTTTATTCGGCTTTGGGGCGGGTATAGTGTATTCGGCTTATGTGCTTATAGGTAATAAAACGGCAAATAAGGTTTCCCCAATTGTTACAAGCGGTTTTGTTACTCTGTTTGCTTCAATCGGAATATTAATTTTAGGTATAAGTACAAAAACCTTGAGTTTTCATTTCGGGTATACTGTTTGGTTTTCAATAGCGGGACTTACTGCGTTTTCCACTATCCTGGCTATTATAACCTTCTTTAAAGGATTGGAAATCCTGGGTTCAATAAAAACTTCAATATTAAGCATGCTTGAACCGTTTTTTGTCATAGCTTTTTCCTGCATTTTTTTAGGTGATAGTTTATCATGGCTTCAAGCAGCCGGAAGTGTCATGGTTTTGACAGGAGCTGCGTTAATTGTAATATTTAAGGAAAAAGATAAAATTTCATAACAATCCTAATAGAAAAGAAGGCGGGAGTAAATCACTTTGTCCCGCCTGCTTTAAATTTCCTACAGTGCCATATCGACATGCTGAATTGTCCCTGCTGTCCCGTCTTCTTTTACAAAAATACCTGTTTTTGATATATGTCCCTGCATTTGATTGCCTGAATCCTTAAGATCAAAAGCAGTATCGGCATTCCCCAGGTAAATTGCGCCTATTCCCTTTTGCCCCAAGGCAAATAGAACATCATTTCCATCCTGGTCCTTAGTCCATATCCTCAGCTTGTCAAAAATCTGATCGTTTTCGTCAATCCAGCCATTCTTATCGGTATCGTAATTTGACAATTCGGAAAAACCATCACCGTTTTGCGGTCCGAATAGCTCACTTCCGTCATTTATTTTACCGTCTCCGTTTTTATCCAGCGCGAGAAAACCGCTTCCCTGGGACAGGATTGAAATCTGGTCGGATTTGCCGTTGCAGTCAAGATCAAAGTTGAATTTTGTATTGGTCAAACTTGCAGCAGGTACATCATAATTTATTACCAGAGGATCACATAACGCATCTCCTGCACGGACGCTTATATTGTTCTGGGATATAAATTCCCTGCTCATTGCAAGCTGTAAATCAAAATTGATCTCTTTGCCGTCTGAAGTCTTAATTGTTCCTGAAGTACTGAAAGACATTTTCTCTGATTCAGCAGTTACTTCATTTAAATTGTATGTATAACCCCACCCATATGACGACTTGTTTTCGAGCTTGACCTGCTTTAGATTTGCTATGGACTCTGCGTCTGCTTCGGGAATCTGGCCTTTTTGGTTGAATTTTTCAAGCAGATCCTTACTCATAATGTTAATTTTGATTTTTCGTCCGGTTAACATTTCTATGAGTTTCTCCAAAAGTTCGGCTTTCAAATCAACCGGATCTTTGAGATCGGGTTGGCCTATTTTATCCTGGGCTGCTGCCTTGCGAAGTTCTAATAACTGCTGTTTAAACTTTTGACGGGCTTCATCCGATATTTCCAGATGGAAATCCTTAAGGTTCAAAACCTTTAAACTGCTGTTATTTGCTTGCAGCTGATTGTTTTCACTCCCGATCCAGAATCTGGATGATTCGGTTTTGGAATGACTTTCCGACTTGACTGAACTTGAGGACATGGCAATGCTAGAGCTCTGAATCCTCATAATAGATACCTCCTTGTATTGATTTATATCAACTTCCGTGTTCGGAGCATTATTTATCTGATGTGATTGAAAAAGATTTGTCCTGTGTATATATTTAAATATCGGAAAATAACAGTAATAATTTATATATATTTCTATATAAAACCAATAAAATTAATCCATTGTCCGGTCGTATCATTGGAAAAATAATATATTACAAATAGGTGTGATATTAATCACATGGGAATAACATGAAATATTAAATTTTATGGATATATTTGGAACGGGCAATTTATATGATATAATTTTATTTAATACATTTAATCATAAAAACAACCAGGAGGTTACCGATGCAAAAGGCTGTTGAAATTCAAAGCCAGGGTTTGATTTTACGGGGCATGCTGCATACGCCGGATAACTATAGGGGCAAAATTCCGCTTTGTATTATATTTCATGGTTTCACCGGGAATAAAATGGAGGCACATTTCATATTTGTCAAGCTCTCAAGGATGTTGGAGAAATGTGGTATAGCTAGCCTGCGCTTTGATTTTGCAGGGAGCGGCGAAAGTGACGGAGAATTTGTAAACATGACAATGTCAGGTGAACTAGCTGATGCTCATAATATTTTGAACTATGCAAAAGAACTTGACTTTGTTGACAATGAAAGAATCGCTGTTATGGGACTTAGTATGGGAGGAGCTGTAGCAAGTCTTTTGGCCGGGCAGAGGAAGCAGGATGTAAGGGCACTTTGTCTATGGGCTCCGGCAGGCAGTATGAACGAAACCTTTGAAGTCCGGTACCTGGGTTCTGATAAGGATAAGATAAATAAAAACGGCTGGATTGACATAGGCGGCTTTAATGTGGGAATTGGATTCATGCATGATTTGAATTCCATAGACATATACCAGCGGGCTGCTGAATTTGATAAGAATGTATTGATAATACATGGAGAAAATGACTGTACCGTTCCGCTTAAAGCCTCGGAAAGGTACCTGGACATATATGGTTACAGGTCACGGCTTTACATGGTTAAAGGCGGGGACCATACTTTTAACAGCTCGGTTTGTGAAATGGAAGTATTGGGAGAAACAGTACAATTCCTGAAAAATGAATTATTCAAGTAATATATCCTTCGGGAGAAAAAGTAAAAAAAGGGATGCTGTAAAACCGGGTGAACACATGGGTTGGCCCCTACGTACAGAATATCAATCCATAGTCTGTACAAAGGTAGGGGTTGACCCATTTGTCACCAAAAATGCTTTCTTGTTTTATTGCATCTGAGACTGCATATTTGCAAAAGTTTGCTGTATCCTGTTCAACTCTGTCATTGGAGCTGCTTCTATCTTATACCAGCCCTTGCTGTTCATTAAGTCGAATAATGCCTTTTGATTTTGGAGCGCTCTGTTCAAAATTCCGAAAGCATGATCCCTGATTTTAGTACACGCACTTTCGGTAACGGTTGTACATAGCATTGTAGCTTCCATTTTCTGAAGATACAATAAATTACCCGCCCATTCTTTTTCTTCAAATTGTCCGTTTTTCATTCAATATTACCTCCTATTGAAGATTTGCACCATTAACTATGGAAGCCGTTGCAGATATCCACTGCTTATGTTCGTTAGACATGGATTGAAGCAAGGATTTAAACTGGGGATCAATTGCACTGCTTGCAGCAGAGTCGCATGTTTTTGAAATGGACTCGAATAATTTGCTCATGTCTTCGAGATAAAGCAGTTCTCTAGAAGTAAGATTATTCATTTATATACCTCCGATTCAAAAATTTATATTTAGTATTTGCCTGTTGAGATAAAATCATCCTTGCTAAAAGAATTTTATATTGGCAATATGTTGAAGAAACTTCCGATTTAGGTTATAATAATCAAATAAATTCTGAAGCAGCAATATAGTGTTTTATTCTTATATCTCATCATGTCATGAGTAATAAGTGCGCACTGCGGCGTAAGACGCGGCTCTGCGCTTTTTTTAGGTGATTTGATCCTTACTCGGATAATACGTTGAAATAAGGAAATATTTTTATTTAGTGTAATGAAATATTGGAGGAAATTTTTATGCGTAAAACCAAAATAATATGTACACTGGGTCCCGCCGTGGATGACGAAAACATTTTGAGGGAATTGATGTTAGGCGGGATGGATGTTGCAAGACTGAACTTTTCTCATGGTTCACATGAAGATCATAAAATAAGGGTTAATAGATTCAAAAAGGTAAGGGATAGTCTGAGGTTACCAATTCCTTTGCTTCTTGACACAAAAGGCCCCGAAATAAGAACGGGAAAGTTTGAACAGGATCAGGTTGAATTAAAGGAAGGAGAACCTTTTATACTTTACAACAAAGAAGTTATAGGTACCGGCAAAGGAGCCTCGGTCACCTATAAGGAGCTTTACCGTGATGTAAAAAAAGGCAGCAGAATTCTAATAAATGACGGTCTTGTTGAACTTGAGGTCGATGAAATAAAAAACAGGGATATTTTCTGTACGGTACTTAACGGAGGAGCTTTGGGGAATAACAAGGGAATTAATGTACCTGGAGCAGAGATACATCTTCCTTCATTGACAGAGCAGGATGTTGAAGACATAAAATTCGGTATAGAAAATGAATTTGACTTTATTGCCGCATCCTTTGTCAGAAAGGCATCTGACGTAATTGAAATCAAAAAGATATTGGAAAAGTTCGGAGGGCATGGAATTAATGTTATTGCCAAAATAGAGAACCGGGAAGGAATACAGAATTTTGATGAAATATTCAAAGTGGCTGACGGAATAATGGTTGCCAGAGGTGATCTGGGTGTTGAAATCCCGGTTGAGGAAGTGCCTATCGTACAGAAGAATCTTATAGAAAAGTGTTATAGAGGCGGTAAACCAAGCATTACTGCAACACAGATGCTGGATTCAATGATCAGGAACCCGAGGCCAACAAGAGCTGAAGCCAGTGACGTAGCAAATGCAATATATGATGGAACCAGTGCTGTAATGCTTTCAGGCGAAACGGCATCGGGGAAATATCCTGTTGAAAGTCTAAAAATAATGACTAAAGTAGCTGAAAAGGCTGAAAGTGCTCTTGACTACTGGAAAAGATTCACAACCACCCAGTATGATATGATCACAAGTGTTACAAATGCAATAAGCCATGCCACATGTACCACCGCGCTGGATCTTAAGGCAGCGGCTATTATTACTGTAACACAGGCAGGGCATACTGCAAGGATGATATCCAGGTTCAGGCCCTACTGCCCGATAATAGCTACAACGGTAGTACCAAGGGTTCAAAGGCAGTTAATGCTTTCGTGGGGAGTTCTTCCCTATCTTGTTAATCCGGCATCTACAACTGACGAGATGTTTGATATGGGGGTCGACAAGGCAGTTGAGTCCGGGCTGGTAAAAGACGGTGATCTTGTTGTAATTACTGCCGGAGTTCCAATAGGTATAAGCGGCACCACCAATATATTAAAGGTTCATATTGTTGGTAAAGTGCTTGTAAAGGGAATTGGTATAGGAACAGGTTCAACTACCGGTGAGTTGTGCGTTGCTAATACATTTCAAGAGTTACAGGATAAATTCCAGGAAGGAAATATTCTGGTTGTACCAAGTACGACAAATGAAATGCTTCCTTATATGAAGCGGGCCAGTGGAATAATTACCGAGGAAGGTGGCATAGGCTCACATGCGGCTATAGTAGGTATGACCCTCGAAATACCTGTAGTAGTAGAAGCCAGTAATGCTACCAAACTCTTAAAAGGCGGGTCTGTTATTACTATGGATTCGTTAAGAGGAATAGTATACTGCGGAGAAACCAGGGTATAAATTTTTAAAAGTTTTAATGAAAAAGTGTGATAAATTCACACTTTTTTTGTAGCCTAAAATTAGTTAAGGGGTGTAGGGGTAACCCCCACGAAAAGGGTGTCACCGAGGGAAGCCCATTTTTTTTGAAAATATTTTACTGTGTAAATTCCCATTGAAGAACAGATAATATTTTTGCAGTTTTAATAAAATTTATAATTCTTAAATATTATTCGATTGGAGACGGGATTATTTTGACTAAGATTAAAGCTTTCAGGGTTATAATTCTATGTATTATATTTGTAATCACAATATTTTCAATACCGGGATTTGACCAGCTAAAGCGGGCTGAAGTTACCAAAAACAGTTCAATCACTGCTACTACGGCAGGGATAACTGGTTCGGGCCCAACAGCGGAGGTGCCATGGACATCTGATGAGGCTTTCAAAAAAGCGCAGACCGATAACGGTACGCCGGTAATGATGGCTGGTTATAAAACAGTTTTGCGTGATCCTCTTCCGGGGGAGGAATATAATGTTCATCTTGCAGCACGGCTTCTTGCAGGTAAAGTGATACAGCCCGGGCAGGTCTTCTCTCAAAATGGCCAGATTGGACCCTACAACGAAGAAAAGGGTTTTCAGAAGGGTCCTACCTACATCGGCTCCCAGCTTACAACTACCGTAGGCGGCGGAGTATGCAAGATTGCATCGACTCTTTATAATGTTACAATTCTAAGCAATCTCCAGATAGTTGAACGTCATGCACACAGCATGCCTGTACCTTATGTTCCTTATGGACAGGACGCAACAGTGGCTTATGGAGCAAGGGATTTCAAGTTCAGGAACGATACGCAATACCCTATAATGATATGGGCTCAGGGTGTGGAGAATACGCTTTACATTGCTTTTTACGGAAAGGAACAGCCGGATAAGGTTGAATGGCATCATGAGGTGTTGGGAACCGAGAAGGCACCGGTTGTCCAGCGTAAAAGTCCTGAGCTGCCGTCAGGCAGTACCAAACAGGTTCTTGAGGGTATGGACGGGGCGACTGTTAAATCATGGATAACAGTTTTAAAGCCTGACGGCACTGTCACCGTAAAAAATCTTGGTATAAGCAGCTATAGACCAATGGCATATATTGTGGAAGTGGGAATATAAACATATATAGTACCATATATGTGTGGAGTTTGATTTATGAAGGCGGAGAACAAAACCGGCTTTATCAGAAACCTGCCGTTTATGCAGCTATTAACCGGGGAAATTGTTTCAGCTGTAGGTGACACCTTTCAATTTGTTGCTATTACCGTTTTACTTTATAATCTTACAGGCTCCGGGTTGTCTGCAGCATTTGGAGTCATATGCACTCCCATGACCAGTATTCTTTTATCGCCTTTTGCAGGCAGCCTTGGAGATAAATTTTCCGAGAAATACATGCTTGTATTTCTCGACCTTTTCAGGGCGTTTCTTGTTACCTTTCTTATCGGGAGCTCCAATACTTTTGAAATCTATTTAATATTGATTTTGCTTGCAGCATTAGGCACTTTATATGGGCCTCCCTATAAAAAAATAATGGTACATATACTGGATAAGAAGAATATAGTAGCAGGTAATTCCATCTTTACAGGGGTGTCCGGAGTTGTTTACATTATAGGACCGTTGGCCGCCTCTGCACTTATGAACAGATACGGGCTTGATACGGCATTTTACATCAACAGTTTCTCATTTGTGTTTTCAGCTTTGATGATCCTGTTTATTAAATTTGATAAAAAACAGATAACTTCTGTAAGAAAAAATTACAGACCAAATTATAATTTATTTAACGGAATAAAGGAAGGCTTCAAATATTGCAGAAAGGACAGACAAATCAAACATCTTATATTAATCGGAACCATTATTTCATTAGGAACTGCATCTGTAAATATTGCATTTTATCCTTATGTTTTTAATATACTGAAGGTATCAAGCGAGGAATGGGGAATAATGATTTCGGTTTTTTACGGAACAAATCTAATTTCCATGTTCCTGGCAGTATTATTTGAAAAGTTTTTTAAAGGCAGAATAATGACTATTGTTTATCTGCTTTTCTCAGCCACATCGGTAGTATGGTTCATGTATGCCCT
>JAUZPR010000077.1 GCA_030705825.1 Bacillota bacterium
GCATACGGTCTCAAAGCTAATAGGTTCACCTCCTGGTTATGTCGGTTATGATGATGGAGGACAACTTACTGAAAAAATAAAAAGAAAACCCTATTCGGTTATTCTTATGGATGAAATAGAAAAGGCTCATCCTGACGTTTTCAATATGCTGCTTCAGATTCTCGAAGACGGAAGGCTTACCGATAGCCATGGAAAGACAGTAAGCTTTGAGAATACGGTTGTTATAATGACTTCAAATGCAGGTACAAGTTTGAAAGCCAATGGAATAGGCTTCGGAAACGAAGGCTATGGAGCTCTTAAGAGCAGAGTTAACGACGTTCTTAAAGAGACCTTCAGACCTGAATTTCTTAATAGGGTAGATGAAACAATCGTATTTACCGAACTTGATAAGGAACAGCTTAAACAGATTATTGACCTTATGCTTAAGGAAGTAACATCCGAAATAGAAGCAAAAGGTATAAAGATTGAAGTAACAGAAGAAGCCAAGGAGTTCATTCTTGAAAAGGGCTATGATAAAAAGTACGGTGCAAGGCCTTTAAGAAGAACAATACAAAAGTATATCGAGGATGAGCTTGCGGAAGCGTATCTGCGGGGCAGGTTTAAGGATGACAGCAGTATCAGGGTGGACTTGCGTGATGGAGAGATAGTTTTTGATTTCAACTGATAAGGTTAAGTGGTTTAAAGGAGCCGTATGGATTACCATACGGTTTTTCATTTCAAATAGTGATCAATGGGCATTGGGATATTGGTGTACAATCTTGCTGATGAATACCTGGTATTGTACAAAATTTTACAATAGCGTCGGTAATTTAATAAAATTTCAGTTTCAAAGTGCAAAAATAAACCACATATAATGATGCAATATTTTTCCATTATATGCAGCTTTGTATATTATTTTGTTATAAAAGGCTGTAATTCAGTAATAAAGATAAGTTTAACGATATTACCATATCAAATGGCAATTATTTTTTTATATTGTTAAAAGGTATTCCAATCAAGTGTTTTCCGTAATTATAAGCAATATTTTATATTGATTTGAACTGCTTATTCAATTAAAATCTATTTGTATAAATTTGTCTATATAAGTTGAACTAAGATTCTAATACTAATTATGTCCATAAGGCCGGACATAACAGAATGTTCAATGAACTTAGTACAACTTATTACAGATGTAATAAAATGAAGTAAAAACTAATTTGATGCTATTTGCATTTGGCTTTAAAAATGCAAATATTGTATAAGAAATTTACTTCGTTTTATATAGTATAATAAAGCATATAAAAACTGAATTATAAACTAATACAAGGGAGACAACAAAAATGAAATTTGGCTATTTTGATGATTTGAAGAAGGAGTATGTCATTACAACTCCTCAAACACCGTATCCATGGATCAACTACCTTGGTACGGAATCATTTTTTTCACTTATTTCAAATACTGCCGGCGGATACTGCTTTTACAAGGATGCACGCCTAAGAAGAATAACCCGCTACAGGTATAATAACGTACCTGTAGACTTTGGCGGAAGGTATTTCTACATTCATGACAATGGGGATTTCTGGTCACCAGGATGGATGCCTGTAAGAAAAGAGCTGGACAAGTATGAGTGTAGGCATGGATTGGGATATACAAGAGTAACCGGTGAGAGAAACGGAATCAGTACAGAAGCGCTGTTTTTCGTTCCGATGAATTATAATGGAGAAATCCATAAAGTAAAGGTTACAAATACAGGCAAGGAAAACAAGAAGGTAACTCTTTTCTCATTCATAGAATTCTGTTTGTGGAATGCCAATGACGACATGACAAATTTCCAAAGAAACTTTAATACTGGAGAAATGGAAATTGAAGGCTCCACAATTTATCATAAGACAGAGTACAGGGAAAGACGCAATCACTATTCCTTCTATACTGTAAATGCCAAGGTAGACGGATTCGACACCGACAGGGAAAGCTTCACAGGTCTTTACAATGGTTTCGATGCACCTCAGGCAGTTGTTGGCGGAAAGTCAAGCAATTCAGTTGCCATGGGTTGGTCACCAATAGCATCACACAGCATAAATATTGATTTAAAGCCTGGAGAAGAAAAGGAATTTGTATTTATTCTCGGTTATGTTGAAAATCCTGAGGAAGAAAAATGGGAAGCACCTGGTATAATCAATAAAAACAGAGCTCACGAAATGATTAAGGCTTTCAGTAAGGTTGAAGACGCAAATAAAGCATTTGCAGAATTGAACAAATACTGGGATTCACTGCTTACTACATATAAGGTTGAAACCGCAGATGATAAACTGAACAGAATGGTTAATATATGGAACCAGTATCAGTGTATGGTTACCTTCAATTTGTCAAGAAGCGCATCCTACTTTGAATCAGGAATAGGCAGAGGAATGGGCTTCAGGGATTCCAACCAGGATATACTGGGTTTTGTTCATCAGATTCCAGAGAGAGCAAAGGAAAGGATTCTTGATCTTGCAGCAACACAATTTGAAGATGGTGGTGCTTATCACCAGTATCAACCGCTTACCAAGAAAGGTAACAATGAAATAGGCGGAAACTTCAACGATGACCCACTTTGGATGATTGCATCAACAGCTGCTTATATCAAGGAAACTGGAGACTTTGATATATTAAACGAAAAAGTACCTTACGACTGCAATCCTAATAACCTTGGGAGCCTGTTTGATCATCTTAAGGCTTCATTCTTACATGTCGTTAACAATCTCGGACCTCATGGTCTGCCTCTAATCGGAAGGGCTGACTGGAACGACTGCCTTAACCTCAACTGCTTCTCCAGCACACCGGATGAGTCCTTCCAGTGTACAACCAACAAGGAAGGCAAGGTTGCAGAATCTGTACTGATCGCAGGTATGTTCGTACATATCGGATCCGAATACGCTAAAATTTGTGAATTGACTGGCAAAAAGAAGGAAGCTGAAGAAGCTGTAAAGCATATAGAAAAAATGAAAGAAACCGTAATGAAATATGGTTATGACGGAGATTGGTTCATTCGTGCATATGACAACTACGGAAACAAGGTCGGAAGCAAGGAATGTGAAGAGGGTAAGATATTCATCGAAAGCCAGGGCTTCTGTGTAATGGCAGGAATAGGCGTTGAAGACGGTTCAGCCAAGAGAGCTCTCGATTCTGTCAAGGAATACCTTGATACTCCATACGGTATTGTACTTAACAATCCTGCTTATACAAAATACCATATAGAGCTTGGTGAAATTTCCTCATACCCGGGCGGGTACAAGGAAAATGCCGGAATATTCTGCCACAACAATCCCTGGATAATTGCTGCTGAAACAGTTATAGGAAGAGGAGACAGAGCTTTTGAATATTACAGTAAGATTGCACCTGCATATATTGAGGAAATCAGTGATTTGCACAGAACAGAACCTTATGTATATTCACAGATGATAGCAGGTAAAGACGCAGTACGCCCAGGTGAAGCAAAGAATTCATGGCTGACAGGAACAGCAGCTTGGAACTTCCTTGTAATAAGCCAGAGCATACTTGGAATAAAACCTGATTATCACGGCCTTATGGTTGACCCGTGTATTCCGTCGACAATGAAGGAATACAAAGTCTGCCGCGGATTCAGAGGAGATGTATATAACATAGAAATCAAGAATCCTAATGGCGTCTGCAAGGGTGTAAAGAGTATGACAGTTGACGGAAAGAAGATTGAAGGCAATGTAATACCTTGGAGCAAAGACGGTAAAGAGCACAAGGTTGAGGTCGTAATGGGATAAAAACCTGCTGCTGAACATTTGAAAGAAACATTAAAGCGCCAATCACCATGATTGGCGCTTCTGTTTTTGTATTATAAAATACATCAATTGTTAAAAACATTATTGCAATTATTAAATAAATCTAACATTGCCTTAATTATTACATAAAGTTCCGCTGGTAAACTTAATTTAAAATTAGAAATCAGGAGGGAACTTTAATGAAAACAAAAAGTTTCAAGTTTATAGCAATAGCCATGGTATTAGTTATTGCATTGGCAGGTCTATTAAGCGGATGCGGAAGCAGCAGCTCTGACAATGCTTCAGGCAGTACATCGAGCAGTAAAACTCCTGCAGCAAGTTCAGATAATTCCAAGGTATCAGGTTCAATTACAACAGTAGGTTCAACAGCACTTCAACCGTTGGTTAAGGAAGCAGCAGACCAGTACATGGCAAAGAACTCCGATGCTCAGATACAGGTACAGGGCGGAGGAAGCGGAACAGGACTTACACAGGTATCTACAGGTGCAGCTGATATAGGAGACTCTGACCTCTTTGCAGAAGAAAAGCTGCCTGCAGACCAGGCTAAGGGATTGACCGACCATAAAGTATGTGTAGTAGGCTTTGCAGCAGTAGTTAATTCTGATGTTACGGTAGACAGTCTTACGCAGCAGCAGTTAATAGATGTTTTCACAGGCAAGGTGACAAACTGGAAGGATCTTGGCGGTGCAGACGAAGCTATAACAATAATCAACAGGCCTACGTCCTCCGGTACAAGAGCCACATTTAAAAAATACGCTCTCAAGGGTGCAGAAGAAGCTACAGGTAAAGCGTTAAACGAGGATTCTTCCGGAACAGTAAGACAAATGGTTGCTCAAACCAAAGGTTCAATATCATATCTTGCACTGTCTTACATCGACAGTTCAATAAAAGCCCTTAAGTTTGAAGGCGTAGAAGCTAACGCAGATAATATCACATCAGGAAAATACCCGATATGGTCCTATGAACACATGTATACAAAGGGAGATGCAACAGGTTTGGCAAAAGCATTCCTTGATTACATGATGTCGGACGACGTTCAGAAAACTCTTGTAAGCAAGCTAAAGTTCATATCAATATCAGACATGAAGGTTTCAAGGTAATAAATTAATTAAATTAATTAAATTATCATACGCTTATCTAGAAAAATCTCTCCTCTGTTTCAGAGGAGAGATTTTTCAGTAATTTTAGAATATTACTAAATAAGCATTATAGATATTAGTCCGATAAAGCAGGATGCTAAATATTTTTTTCTATATGCATCAGTAATTCATTTAGTACTTTACCACTATGAATTATCTCGTTTTGGCTTCCGGTATAATAATTTAAAAATATATTATCTGACCTCATATGAAGATTTTTAAATTCATTCGGAGTACAGTTAAATTCCTTGAAAAATGCTTTGTTTAAATATCTGTAATCTGAGAAGCCGCATTCAATACAAATATCCAAACTTTTTTTCCCTGCCAGTAATAATTCCACAGCTCTTTCTAAACGGACATTATTGAGGTATTCCTGAAAGGAGATTCCAAGATGTTTTTTTATAAAATGGGATAAATAATACATATCAATATTCAACTCTTCAGCTATTGCTTTAAGGGATATTCTATTCATATAATTATCTTTTATATATAAAATAATATGGTTTAGACGGTTGAGATTTTTTGTTTGCTGAGATAACTCCTTCTCTGTTGCATCATCATATTTAAGCTTTTCCATAAGAGAACAGATTATTAAATGTAAGTAAGTCATTAATTTTAAGGTGTAGTATTTATCCTTCTTCAGATATACTTCAATTATTTGCATCATATTTTTTATTAATACATTCCAACAATCAGTATTGTGTTTCTGGGTAATATACCGATCGGAAAAGACTATTCTCTGCAATTCCGGAAAATATGATTTACAGAACTTGGGATCGAATTGAATGGCTAAAATTGTATTGGACTTTTCGGTTTTAGTGAGACTGTGAACCTCATTAGAATTTAGAATGAAAATATCATTCTTTTCCAATTTATATTTATGGCTGATACAATTAAGTTCCACAGAGCCATCAACAACAAGAAGAATTTCAATATCACCATGCCAGTGATATAGTCTATTCATAACGCTAACAAAGAAAAATTTAATGTATGGTACTTCCAGGTGTCTGATAAATTCATATTCGTAGCTCATGATCGTTTCTCCTTGTCATTACATGAACTATAGCAAAATAGTCTTTTGTAATTTATAAAAAGAACATAAACAAATATATTTAAAAGAAAATATAACGCTAGATTTAACTATAATCTATTATAAAATCTAAATTTGCCTTTGTCATTATGATTCTTTAAGAACGCAAAGAAATCTAAAATAAATAGCAAATCTATACGGATAAAAGTTAATAGAGGCTGCTATAATTGAAGTAGGTAAAATCAGATTTTAGAGGTGCACATCTGAAATCGCAAAAAATAATTGTTTTGGAGGAAGATTATGTATAACTTCAAATTTTCAGTAGGTCCATGGAATGTGCATTCTGGAGGGGATTCATATGGGCCCGCGGTGAGAAATGAAATAATATTGGAAGAAAAATTGAGGAAATTCAGTGAGTTGGGCTTTTCCGCCATTCAATTTCATGACGATGATGTTGTTCCGAATATAAATAAATTTACTGAAGAAGAAATTAAAAAGCAAGCAAGTAAAATAAAGAGCTTGTTGGATAAATATAATCTCGCGGCTGAATTTGTAGCTCCAAGATTATGGATGGATATGCACACTATTGACGGCGGTTATACTTCAAACAGTGAAACGGACAGAGATTATGCAATTTGGCGATCGCTTAGAAGCATAGACATAGCCAAAGTACTAGGATGTAACAAAATTGTACTATGGCTGGCACGAGAAGGAACCTTGTGTTCTGAAAGCAAGAGCGCTGTTGATGGAGTTAATTACTTGATAAACGCTATAAATATCATGCTGGATTATGATAAAACTATTAAGGTACTGATTGAACCTAAGCCTAACGAGCCAATTGACAGAAGCTTCTGCGGGACTATTGGACATGTAATGGGAGTGTCGGCAGCAACAAAAGATCCATCAAGGGTTGGAGGTCTTTTAGAATCAGCACATGCAATTCTGGCTGGTCTTGATCCGGCTAATGAGATTGGTTTTGGTCTGGCTATGGGTAAGTTATGGGGTGTTCATTTAAATGACCAAAATGGGATAAAATTTGATCAGGATAAAGCTTTTGGTGTTGAAAACCTCCGTCAGGCTTTCAATCAAATAAAGATATTGATGGAAAATAATTATGGTGCCAATGGCGAATACATTGGTCTGGATGTAAAAGCCATGAGAACTACAAGGGATACAGACAGTTACAAACATCTTGAAAACAGTTTGAAGATTGTTAAATTATTGGAGGCAAAAGTAAGAAAATACGATTACCATTTTCAGGATACATGTATTAAAAATAGAGATTATGAGGCATTGGAAATGTATGTGATAGAGCATCTTATGCGGAGTTGACGGCTAAGTTTTAAAAATTATAATATTTCAGTAATTTGAAAAGAGGATGCGGTACTGTGAAAAAAGGAATTGCAGTTGCGGGAAACATGCTTGTGGACACAATATACCAGATAGATAATTATCCCCAAATGGGTGAATTGGCAACAATTTATAATGGTATTACCAAAGCAACAGGTGGTGCTGTCTGTAATGTCGCCGTAGATCTTGCAAAGCTTGATGCCGAACTTCCCTTGACAACATTAGGGGTTATAGGTAATGACCTTAATGGTAAATTCATAGAGCAGAGTTTATCGGAGTATAAAAACATTGATTTAACTCAAATTGCTCACGAAGGTACTACTTCTTTTACTGAAGTAATGTGTGAAAATGTGTCCAAACAGCGTACGTTTTTTCACTTCAGGGGTGCAAATACAAGCTTTTCAGAAAAACATATCGACTTGAATAAATTGAATGTTGATATCTTTCACATTGGTTATATTTTATTGCTTGATGAACTGGATAAATACGATAATGAGTATGGGACAAAAATGGCAAGACTTTTGGCATCGCTTCAAAGCAGGGGTATAAAGACATCTGCGGATGTTGTAAGCGATTCTTTTGACCGTTTTAAGGCTATAGTACCCAATTCTTTAAAACATTTGGATTATTTCATAATAAATGAAACCGAAGCGGAGCGAACAACAGGGATTACTTTGCGTAACGGCAACGGTATAATAAACGAAAATTTGAATTCAGCTCTTTTAGCAATAAATGATATGGGGGTTTCAGAGTGGATCGTAATACATGCACCTGAGCTTGGTTGTGGTATGGATTGTACTACCGGTGAAATTATTAAAATAGATAGTCTGAAGCTGCCGGCAGATTATATTAAAGGTACCAATGGAGCCGGTGACGCTTTCTGTTCAGGTATACTTTACGGAGCATATAAAGGGATGAAGCTGCGTGAGGCAATTGAACTGGGTATTGGCTGCGCTGCATGCTCATTGGCTGAGCCTGGAGCGACAGAAGGTATGAAGCCCTATGAAGAAGTAATAAGGATGTATCAAAATATGAGATAAGCCTTAAATTAAAAAATCTTATGTCTTTGGCTTTTGTATAAACGACTAAACGACAGAAAGGCGGATAAAATGATTGTCACACTCAATGAAGTTTTAAAAGATGCCAAAAAGAATAAATATGCAATAGGGCTTTTCAATACTGTTAACCTGGAAATGGCAAAAGGGGTGCTGTCTGCAGCCGAGGAAACAAAGTCTCCGGTTATTATTGGAACAGCTGAGGTTTTGCTTCAGTATTCCAGCCTGGAGGAGCTGTCATATCTACTTGTTCCTATGGCCAGAAAAGCAAGTATTCCGGTTGTTTTACACTTTGACCATGGTTTGACTGAAGACTGTATAATAAAAGCAATGACTTTAGGTTTCAGCTCGGTAATGTATGATTGTTCAACAAGTACGTTTGAGGAGAATATGCGAAAGTCCAAAGAAATGTGTAGGATAGCAAGACTATTCGGTGCATCTATCGAGGCCGAGCTGGGACATGTAGGAGCAGCAGATGCTGATGTGGTTGAATCGGATGCATATCAAGGTATGTATACCGACCCGGCTCAGGCAAAGGAATTCGCTGAGTTTACCAATGTAGATGCATTAGCTGTTGCCATAGGGACAGCACACGGTGCTTACAAAAGCAACCCCAAATTGGATCTGATCAGATTAAAGGAAATAGCAGATATTATTGATACACCTTTGGTTTTACACGGGGGATCGGGTTTAAGTGACCAGGATTTTAAAAATTGCGTTGAAAACGGTGTTTGCAAAATTAACATATTTACCGATATCAACAATGCAGCGGCAAAGGCTGCTTATGAAAGTTACAGGCCAGGCTGCGGAATGACCGATTTGATGGGGAGTATGGTAAAATACATAATAAAAGAAACCATCGCAAAAATGAATATTTTTGGGTGTACAGGCAAAGGATGAGCATATAAAGGGGGGCATTTATGAGCACAGTACTAAAAGATAAGGCATCAATTCCTGAAGTGATTAAAGAAATGACACTGGAAGAAAAAGCACTTCTTTTAACAGGTGCTTCTCCATTAAGTACATATGGAATTAAAAGACTAGGTATACCATCTGCATTATTCATTGATGGGGGCACAGGTATTAATTTCATGCAGCTGCATTTTGAATTATTACATAGATATGAAAAAGAAATGGAGAATGGTCAGGATATATATCCAATGAATACCGGGTTAGAACCTTTCAATGCTTTGATAAGGTTTTTCCCGTATTTATCAGATCCTGACAAGCTTCCGGATAAAGACCGTAGGATACTGGATAAGACAGAAAAGGAAATTGAAAAAAGAAAGCCTAACGGAAAATCACCAGGCTGTTTTCCTCCTGGAATACTAATGGGAGCTACATGGGACCCTGAGACTGTATATTTATGCGGAAGCGCTTTGGGGAAGGAGGCAAATGCTTATCAGATTGATGTTCTTCTGGGAACCCCCAATGTCAACATACATAGAGATCCTTTAAACGGCCGTCTCTTTGAAGGCTATTCCGAGGATCCATGCCTTGTTTCAAAGCTTGCACCAAGCTTTGTCAAAGGTGTTCAGGAGGAAGGTGTTATAGCAAATGCAAAGCACTTTGCTGCAAATAATCAGGAAACAGAACGGGTAGGAGTCAATGAACATATCCCTGTTCGTGCACTTCATGAAATATACTTTCCCGGCTTCAAGGCGTGCGTAAAGGAAGGCCGGGTAAAAACAATCATGTCGGCATATAACAAGATTAACGGGAAGGCCTGTTCTGCCAATAAATGGCTCCTTACAGAGGTACTCAGGGGAAAATGGGGATTTGAAGGCTTTGTTATGTCTGACTGGGGAGCTGTAAGTGATCAGGTTGAAGCATATAGGGCTGGAAATGATTTGGTAATGCCTGGCCCGAGAAATGTTAAGAATATAATCGAGGCTGTCAATACAGGCATACTAAATGAAAATGTACTGGATAACTGTATTGCCGACTTTCTTGGTATTATGCTCGAAATGCCTGTTATGAAAGGACGCAGATATATTGATATCGATTCCGAATATTCCAAAAAAGCAGCTTATAGAGCAGCAGCAGAGGGCTGCGTACTTTTGAAAAATGATAATGGACTTCTTCCTTTGAATAAAAATATGAGGATAAGTTTCTTTGGCGAGAGAAGCAGAAAATTTGTGGAATCGGGAAGCGGTAGTGCAGAAGTATGGACAGATTTGAGCTCGAATATATTTGACTCCACAATTGAAAAGATAGGAGAAAAAGCAGTAGCTTTCGGTGCCATTGAAAATAATACAGACGCAGTTGTTATTACGGTTGGAGCCGCAGGGCAGGAAGGCAGCGACCGGTCTGGAATGGATATTGACCAGGATGACAGGGTAATGCTCGAAAATATCCTTAATGAAGCCAAAGATGAGGGAAAAATGACAATAGTAATTCTAAATGTTTCAGGACCGGTTCATATGACGGATTGGCTCGATAAAGCGGATGCGGTGCTTTGTGTGTTTATTCCGGGTATGGAGGGCGGCCATGCAGCAGCGGACATACTGTTCGGAGATTTAAATCCTTCAGGCAAGCTTCCACTGACCTTCCCCAAATTTTATCGGGATTGTCCTACATATGGTAATTTTCCAGGAGAATCGGGAGAAGTATGGTACGGCGAGGGTATTTTTGTAGGGTACCGCTATTACGACTTTAAAGAAATTGAACCGCTGTTTCCTTTTGGATTCGGTCTTTCATACACAACCTTTGAAATGTCTGACATAAGTATAAGTTCAACAACAATGAATATGGATAATGATGATAAGCTGCAGGTAAAGGTTAAGGTTAAAAATACAGGGAAGGTAGCAGGCAAGGAGGTTGTTCAGCTTTATATAACCCACGAGAAATCTACTCTCCTAAAGCCGCCTAAAGAGTTAAAGACCTTTAAAAAGATTTATCTTAAGCCCGGAGAAGAGAAGGATGTTTTACTGGAATTGAATAAAGAGGATATTGCAGGTTATGATCCTGCTATGGATCAATGGGTTTGCGAACCGGGATATTACAAGGTATTGGTGGGAAATTCATCAAGAAATATTTTGCTTTCCATACGCTTTAAAGCAACAGGTGAAAATCCATATGGCTTTGGTCCAAATATAGGAGTTGGAAAAATATTCAGCGATAACCGTGCCATAGAGGTGCTTAAAAAATATCTTGAGGATATTCCCGAACCAAGCGAGGCTGCTATGAATGAAATAAGATTTTTACCGCAAACCAGATTTGCTGATGTATGGGACGATAGTTTCGTACCTCTTCTTATCAATAAAACTATAGATGAAAGAAATATAATACTGGCAAACATATATAAGGAATTTAAGAATATCGATATGACTGAAAAATAAAAAAGTCAACATACATTTTTACAGTATCCATGGATGCCGAATTAAGGCTATATCTCTCCTCTGGCCTATAGAGGGGAGATTTTTTCATTATTCCTAAGAGGGAGCAATTGGGGATATGGAAGGTAGTAACCAACTGTTTTATTTCTTGACAATAACAGGCCAATCAATGATAATCAAACTAAACAGATACCAGATATCAATGAGATAGTATTTATACTCGCTCTTAGAGGAAGTGCCCATATGCCAAAAAAATCTTATGTCACAAACATGCCTGATAAAACAGGTGCATTTATGCTCGCATCCAGAATTATTGCAAAACATAACGGGAATATCGTCCGTGTTAGCTATAACAAAGCTGTTGACCTGCATACTTTGTTTATTGATGTAGAGGCTTCGGTAGAAAACCTTGATAAAATTGAAAGTGAATTACAAAGTATAGGTTATCTTAATAATAAAATTTCCGAAGTTAATGTAATTGTTGTTTCAATTAAAATTCCGGATGTGCCGGGAGCGGTTCTTCCTGTACTCAAGATCCTTGACAGGTATGATATCAATATCTCGTATATAAATTCGAATACCAGTGACACAGACTATCAAAATTTCAAAATGGGTCTTTTGATTGAAAACCCAAAAATAATTAAAATGCTGCTTGATGACATCAGCGAGCTATATCAGATTGACATCCTGGACTATGATGATTCGGAGCAGAATCTGGATAATACTATTTTTTATATCCGGCTTGCTAACGAAATGCAGAAGCTTCTTGGTTTAAGCACCGAAAGGACTATGGAGTTCATATCCGAATCCAATAGGGTACTACAAATACTGCAGGATAAAGGTGAAAATCCCGATAAGGTTTTCGAATACATCCGGAGGTTTGCATATCTGATCAACAGCCACCAGGGCAAGAATTTCAAAGCCGATATTGAGAAAATAAAAATAGATGATGGAATAATCCTTTACAGTATACAACCTCCCTGCGGCAGTAATACCTATGTTTTGGATACGGCGGAGGAGTTGGTGCTGGTAGATACAGGCTATGCAATATATGCAGATGAAATGTTCGGCATTTTCAATGAGCTATTTCCCGATTGGGATAAACGTCATAAAAGAGTCTATATCACTCACGCTGATGTAGACCACTGCGGCCTTTTATCAAAGCTTGAAGGCGCTGATATATTTATGAATAAAAAAAGTGCTGAAAGCTTGAACCGTCAGAATAGAGGAATACCCGACTATAGGGAAAACAACGAATTGTGTTATGGTTACAGTAAGCTTAGCCGTATAATTTCAGGGTATATGCCTCCAACTCCCGAAAGTTTGAATATTATCGATGAGGATACGCCTGAAGAGCATGATCAACTTTTATCAATAGGCAGCTTTAATGTAAAGGGCCTGGAGTTTGAAGTCTATGAAGGAAGCGGCGGCCATGTATACGGAGAAATGATTTTCTTGTGCAGAGAGCACAGCGTGATTTTTACAGGAGATAACCTTGTAAATATAAATGGTTTTTCTACTGGAAGAGCCGAATTCAATTCACTTGCGCCTTATCTCATGACAAGTGTAAATGTAGATTCCAGGAAAGCATCAGAAATGAGGAATCAGATAGTAAACTTTATTGAAGAGATCGGAATAAATAATCATAAGCCGTGTATAGTTTGCGGCGGACATGGACCTTTATCCATGCTTATAGGCGGCAAAATTGCAAATTATAATCATATATTACAAATATAAACTATATAATGACACTTGCTGGATTATGTTCAAAGCAGAAAAAGAAATGCCAAATAACAGCGAAGCATGCACAAATAGTTCCGGCATGGAGCCATTCAGCGCTTAGACAAGATTTTTTCCTTATTTATCAAATCCTGAGAAGTATCCCGACAAAGAGCGGAAGATACTTGAAAGAGTTCAAAAGGAACTGGAAAAAAGAAAACCGAAGGGAATCCAATATAAGTGAAATAATTTTTAATAAACTTTAGGTTTAATGGATATTATATACTTATCTATATTGAAAGGAGTTTGCTAAATGGAAAATAAGAAGGCAGTATTATACTGCTGCGTCAGTGGTTCGTTAGATGGAGAAGGTTCTTTAGAAGGTTACAAAGAACGGATGGCAACCAGGGCAGAAAGCAGTGGTTACCATATTACACACTTCTACATAGACGATTGCTCCAGCAGCACGATACCTCTATATGAAAGGACAGCATTTAGTCATATGCTTATGGATGCTAAAGCAGGTAAAATAGCACAAATTGTAATATTAAATGCAAACAGCTTCTCTCGTAATATAGATGAAACCATAGCAGTAACAAGGGAGCTCAAAGAATATGGTGCAAAAGTCTATGCCATCCTGGAAAATACTGAAATAGATGTAGATAACAATCCTAAGTTTGCAATGATAGCTTCTCTTGCACAAACAGAATCAAACAAAATTTCTGAAAGAATAGAAAGGGCTGCGGCAGCAAGAAAGGCAAAACGACAATCTTCCAGGTGAATTTAATAAATTATAATCTGAAGGGACTGTAGAAAAGCATAAAACCCCTGATAATATCGACTAACTCGGCAGTTGAATTATAAACTCAGTTCCTTTTCCGGGTTTACTATTGATTTTGATATCTCCGTTATAAAGATTTACAATATGCTTGACGATTGAAAGCCCCAAACCTGTGCCACCCATATTTCTTGACCTGCCCTTGTCGACCCTGTAAAAACGTTCAAATATTCTTGGCAGGTGTTCGGGGGAGATGCCTATTCCGGTATCCTGGACATATATTACTACCTTCCCGGCAGATTGAATTCCCTTAATAGTAACCGATCCGTTTTCAACATTATATTTTATTCCGTTATCAATAAGATTGATAAGCATTTGCTTTATTCTGTCCCTGTTAACTATTACCTTGACCTTTTCATCTACTTCATTGATCAACTTAATATTTTTACGCTCTGCAGCGCCCTGAAGTATGGAGATTATTTCCTCCACTATCTGCTTCAGATTGTACGCACCGATATTTACATCCTTTTGTTTGGTTTCTATTTCGGAAAGCTGCAGTATGTCGTTTATAAGGGTATAAAGTCTTTCGGCTTCTATATCTATAATTTCCAGAAATTTTTCAGCCACAACCGGATCATTCATGGCACCGCTGCGCAGGGTTTCTATAAATCCTCTTATAGAGGTTAACGGTGTTTTAAGTTCATGTGTTACATTAGATACAAATTCAGTTCTTATGAGTTCCAGCTTCTTTATATTGGTAATATCCATGATTGCTGCTATTCCGCCAGAATTAAGAGTATTTGAATCTTTTGATTTTATAGGGTTTGTATGAACCCTGAGTATTTTTGAGTCGGGTGAGCCGACATTGATTTCATTAATCGAAGGTATATTCTTTTCAATAGTATCCTTAAGGAAACTGTTGATCTGGTTGTTTCTGATGAGTTCCCTGAGGTTTATTCCAATAATTCCGGGGCCGTATTCAATATCGAACAATTCGCATGCAATTGAATTTATAAGAATAACATGGAATTTTTCATCAACAGCCACAATACCACTTGTCATACTGTTGATGATGGAATCAACCTTGATGTTCTTGTCAAGTAATTCGGAAATTGTTTTCTCCAGTTTTAAAGACATATCGTTGAAAGTGGCGGCAAGCTGTCCGAATTCATCCTTTGTTTTTATTTCCACTCTTTTGGAATAATTACCCGAGGATATGTGCTTGGATACGGCGATCAGTTCCTGTATGGGCTTTGTTATTGAAGATGAAAATTTGTACGCAAGAAGTATTGTCAGCAGCAGTCCTGCTATTATACCGATTGCAGTATAATACCAGATGATCTGATTGATATTGTCAATCTGAAAAAGGGGAGTGGAAACCCTTACAACAATCTGATTCGATTCGATCGGAACTGCAACATATAAAAAATCAACATTAAGGGTTTTGCTGTGACGTATATCTATTCCTGTCTGTCCTTTGATTGCAGCAATTACTTCCTTGCGGCTAAGGTGATTCTCCATTGATTTATAATCGGCTTCGGATTCTCCCAAAACCCTTCCGTTGAAATCAATAAATGTTATCCTGGTGTTTTTTCTCAGAGCTTCAGAAGATGACTGCAAGGGTGTATTCATCAAAGAGGAATATTTTTGGGCAGCCTTGTTAAAATCTATTGCTTCTCCCAGGGATAATTGGTCGGATATCTGGTATTGAATAAGGTTTGCAGTGTTTTTTAGTTTGTTTTCTACTTCCTGGCGATAGAAATGCTGGGCAAGTTCAGAAATGAAAAAGCCTGTAATAGATATTCCTATAACAATTAATATAATATAATAGAAAAATATTTTTCTTCTCA
>JAUZPR010000078.1 GCA_030705825.1 Bacillota bacterium
AAAAAATTTAAAAAATATATTTTGTTATTCCTATTCTTCCGATATAATAAATAAATTATTATATCCATAAATTGCAATGGAGACATAATTTGAGGATTATTTTCAATTTTGATATAATTAAATTTGGGTATAATTAAGTTAAACAAACTAGGAGGGCATAAAACCGATGATAGTAAGGGAAGTAGTTATTAACGGTGTAGGGGACTTGGAATCAAAGCCTGCAACAATATTTATACAGAAAGCATCAAAATACAAATCGAGTATATGGGTTGAAAAGGGTGAAAGAAAAGCCAATGGTAAAAGTCTTTTGGGATTGATGTCATTGGGGTTGGGTAACGGGTCCAAAATCAGTATTGTTGTTGACGGTGATGATGAAGCGGAAGCAATTAATGAGCTTGAGAGATATTTCTCATCTTTATAAAAGTGTTCCGGATAACAAAATTCACGATATATGCTATTAGCAGAAAACCATATATGTTTTGCTGATGGTAAAGAGATTGTAAAATAGCCCTTATACGGGTTCTCTACAATACTACATAACTTAAAAATATAATAATTAACTCAACTTTCCCACATCCTTATTACACTTCAACCGTTCATTTGAAATATCGAACGCTTCAACGATATTTCAAATCTATTTGATGTTTATACCGATGAGAACGGTTGCTTAATTCAAAGTGGGAAAGTTGAAAAATTAAATATAATATACTTATTATTATAAAAAAAGATTTTTTAAACATAAAAAATAATCTTCTGTAGAAGCTTGTTTAAATCTGCCTATATGATGGAAGAAAAAATATATCAATTATTTGCTAAGAGGAAACATGTTTGATATTCAGGATGAATTAAAAAAACTGCCCGATAAACCGGGCGTTTATATTATGAAGGATGAAAATGCCGACATTATATATGTGGGTAAGGCAGTTGTCTTGAAAAACAGGGTCAGACAATATTTTCAGATGTCTTCAAATCATACCGAAAAAGTCCGGGCAATGGTTTCGAGAATAAAGGAATTTGAATATATAGTCACGAATTCTGAATTGGAGGCACTGATTTTGGAGTGCAACCTGATTAAGAAATACAAGCCTAAGTATAATATACTTTTGAAAGACGATAAAAATTATCCTTATATAAAAGTTACCTTAAATGAAGAGTATCCCAGAATTCTTATGACTAGGAGAGTGGAGAAGGATGGGGCTAAATACTTCGGGCCCTACTCAAATTATACTGCAGTAAAGGAAACTATTGAGCATATAAAAAAGACTTTTCCCCTGAAAACCTGCAATAAAGTGCTGCCGAGAGATATCGGAAAGGAAAGGCCCTGCCTTAATTATCACATTTTCCAGTGCATGGCACCTTGTCAGGGTGACATCAATAAGGAAGTATACAGGTCTGTTATGAAGGATATCTGCCTTTTTCTTGGAGGTCATCAGGAAGAGGTGATTTCAAAGCTCGAACAGCAGATGAAAACTGCGGCTGAGAATATGGAGTTTGAAAAGGCTGCAAGTATTAGAAATAAAATCAACAACCTTAAACATATAGCTGAAAAACAGAAAGTATTATCTGCAGACATGGAGGATCAGGATGTTATTTCCCTTGTGAAAGGAAAAACAGATGCATGTATACAGATATTTTTCATAAGGGGCGGAAAACTTATAGGGAGAGAGCACTTTATCTTTGCAGGAGAAGTTGACACCCCCAATAATGAGTTGGAAGCTTCATTTGTAAAACAGTTTTACGGATCGGCCGATTTTATACCTGAAGAAATAATAATGCAGGATGAAATTGAAGACTCGGATGTGGTTGAAAACTGGCTATCTGAAAAACGTAGCAAGAGGGTTCATATAAGAGTGCCTAAGAAGGGCGAAAAAAGGAAACTGGTTGAAATGGTAAGTGAAAACGCAATGATTTCACTTAGACAGTTTGAGGATAACGCACTGGTAGAAGGCGCCGTTACAAGAGAAGGCTTATCCGGATTTGCCTCGGTTTTGGGATTAGAAAATGAACCTGAAAGAATTGAAGCCTATGATATTTCAAATACGGGTTCATCGGAAATAGTTGCCTCCATGGTGGTTTTTGAAGATGGTAAACCGGCAAAAAAAGAATACAGGAAGTTCAAAATAAAGACCATTGATCTGCAGGATGACTATGCAAGTATGAGAGAAGTCATATCAAGAAGGTTCCGTCATGCACAAAAAGAAGAGGCTGCTCAACCTGGCAGTGATAAAGCCAAATTCTCAAAATTGCCGGATATTATACTGCTGGACGGGGGTATTGGGCATGTCAATGCTGTCAGGCCTGTAATTGAAGAATTAAATATCAAAATTCCACTATTCGGAATGGTAAAGGACGAAAATCACAGGACCAGGGGTCTTGTTTCAGATAATAAGGAAATTACACTTTCAAACAATCTTCCCGTGCTTCGTTTTGTTACGTCAATCCAGGACGAAGCACACAGGTTTGCGATAGAATATAACCGTAAATTAAGGGAAAAAAGATATACAAGATCGGTATTGGATGATATAGAGGGAATTGGGCCGAAAAAGAAAAAAGCTCTTTTAAAGCATTTCGGCTCGGTTAACAGGATCAAAGCGGCAGGCGTCGATGACCTTGAGGCAGTAGAGGGCATCAACAAGCCTTTAGCTGAAAAGATATGTGAATTTTTCAGGAGTTGAAACAAAGTTCAGGGTTCAGGGTTTAGAGTTCGGAGTTTGGGGTTCAGAGTAAGGAATTTGAGTTAAGAGTTTAGACTTATTTATAATTAAAGTTTTTAATAAGTAATTCTCAATTCTCCATTCTCAATTATTAATTAATTTGGGAGCTAAAGTTATGGCTGTTTTTGCTATTTCCGATCTTCATCTGGCTTTGAGTGTAGACAAGCCTATGGACATATTCGGAAACCGATGGGCCGGATATATGCAGAGAATTAAAGATATGTGGGATATGAAAATTTCGGAAGATGACTATGTAATCATACCGGGTGACATATCATGGGCTACATACCTTGAACAGGCATTTGAAGATTTTACTTTTATTGAGGGGCTGAAAGGAAAAAAGATTATTTCCAAAGGAAACCATGATTATTGGTGGACTACAATTAGCAAATTAAATAAGTTTTTAAAAGATAATAACTTTTTATCCATAAGCTTTATGCAGAATAACAGCTTCAAGGTTGAAGACTGTATATTGTGCGGGACAAGGGGCTGGAAGCTTCCGGGGGATGAGGATTTCGATTCTGAAGACAAAAAAATCTATTTGAGGGAATTACAGAGATTGGAACTCTCATTAAAAAGCTCCCCGAAAGAACCAGGTAACAGATTAATTGCCGCAATGCATTACCCTCCGTTTAATTCAAAGGGTGAACCGTCTCAGTTTGTAGAACTGATGCAGTCTTACAATGTTGACATTTGTATCTATGGACATTTGCATGGTGAGGGTTTTAAAAATGCAGTAACAGGCATAATTAATAATATAGATTTCAGGTTGGTATCGGCAGATTATCTTTTTTTTGAACCTGTGAGGCTGGCATAGGGAAATGACTGTTTTTTTGTACCTTTTTGTTGGAATTTCCCATAGTAGTATGTTATAATATATAAGTTAAACTTGCAAAGAGTGTTAAATTCCGCTAAATGCAGTTGTCAGAGGTCTTTTGGGACATATTCCGCTAATGCAAATTCGGAAAAACTCGAATATATAAAGTACATATTAAAAATCAATTTTTAACACTGGGAGGAACAGTAAAAAATGAACGTGAAAGTTGAAAATGTAGAAAAGAATGTTGTGCAACTTGAAATAGAAGTTGATGCAGCAAAATTTGAAGAAGGTATGCAGAAAGCCTTCGTTAAAAACGCCAATAGATTCAATGTACCTGGATTCAGAAAGGGAAAAGCCCCAAGAAAAATGGTAGAGAGACTGTACGGCGAACAGGCTTTATATGAGGATGCCATAAACATTGTATGTCCTGAGGCATACGATGAAGCTGTAGAACAGAACGATCTGCATCCAGTAGACAGGCCTGAAATCGATATAAAGCAGATAGGAAGCGGAGAAAGCCTTATATTTACAGCCAAGGTAACTGTAAAACCTGAGGTTGAACTTGGGGAATATAAGGGAGTAGAAGTTAAAAAGGCAGAAGCCAATGTAACTGATGAGGATGTAGACAAGGAAATCCAAAAAGCAGCCGATAAAAATGCAAGGCTTATAACTGTTGAAGACAGGCCGGTTCAAAAAGACGATATAGCTTTAATAGATTTTGAAGGCTTTGTAGACGGAGTTCCTTTTGAAGGCGGAAAAGGTGAGGAATACCAGCTTACCATAGGCTCAGGACAATTTATTCCTGGCTTTGAAGACCAGCTCATCGGAGTAAAAGCAGGAGATGAACTGGAAGTAAACGTAACCTTCCCCGAGGATTACCATAAGGACGATCTTTCCGGAAAAGCAGCACTTTTCAAGGTTAAGGTCCATGAAATCAAAGTTAAGGAAATACCTGCAATAGATGATGAGTTTGCAAAGGACGTAAGTGAATTTGATACTCTGGAAGCATATAAGGAAGATATCAAGGGCAAGCTTATACATGAAGCGGAGCACATGGCAGAGCACCAGAATGAAGACAACGTAATTGCAAAGGTCGTAGAAAATGCCAAGATGGATATCCCGGCTGTCATGATAGATAACAGGATCGAATCCCTTATTAAGGATTTTGATATGAAGCTAAGATACCAGGGACTCGAATTGAACAAGTACATGGAAATTATGGGAATGAACTTTGAAACTTTGAAGGAACAGTTCCAGAAAAGGGCTGAGGATGAAGTTAAGACTCAGTTGGCACTTGAAAAGATTTGTCAGGTGGAAAACATTGTACCCAATGATGAAGATGTAAACGGGGAAATAAAAACCCTTGCAGATAATTATAAGCAAAATGAGGAAGAATTTAAGAAACATTTGAGCGAAGACGATATAGAATATATTAAGGATAATTTAAAAATCAAAAAAACTGTAGACTTCCTTGTTGAAAATGCTAAATTTAATGTGTAACGCATAATTTAAACAGAGATATGTTTATTTCTGCTTTAAATGGAAAAAATATTTCGGACGTTAACACAAAAGGGAGGTACACAAAATGAGTAGTTTGGTTCCGATAGTAGTTGAACAGACAAACCGCGGCGAACGGTCATATGATATTTACTCAAGGCTGCTGAAGGACAGGATAATTCTTCTAAGCGACGAAGTAAATGATGTTACGGCAAGTCTTGTTGTTGCACAGATGCTTTTTTTGGAAGCTGAAGATCCTGATAAGGATATACTGTTATATATTAACAGCCCGGGAGGTTCAATAACTTCAGGTTTTGCTATTTACGACACAATGCAGTACGTAAAGCCTGATGTTTCTACAATATGTATTGGATTGGCCGCAAGTATGGGTTCATTCCTGCTGGCTGCGGGAGCAAAGGGAAAAAGGTTTGCTCTACCCAACAGTGAGATAATGATTCACCAGCCATGGACAGGCGGAATCGGTGGGCAGGTAACCGATGTTAAGATTCGTGCCGAATGGCTGATAAAAACCAAACAAAAGCTGAATCAGATTTATAGCGAAAAAACTGGGCAATCGCTGGAAAAAATCGAAAAAGATATGGAAAGAGATTTCTTTATGTCTGCAGAAGAAGCAAAACAATATGGATTAGTGGATGAAATAATGACCAGGAGAAAATAAATGAGGTGTTTGGATGTCCAGATATGATGAAAAGAAGCAATTGAAATGCTCTTTTTGCGGTAAGACACAGGAGCAGGTTAAGAGATTGGTCGCAGGACCTGGAGTATATATCTGCGACGAATGTATCGAGCTTTGTTCGGAAATAATCGAAGAGGAATTTGAGGAAGCCAAAGTAGATGCGGAACTTAACGATATTCCCAAACCAAAGGAGATTAAAGAGATACTTGACCAGTATGTAATAGGTCAGGAATCTGCCAAGAAAACTCTTGCTGTTGCTGTATACAACCATTACAAAAGAATAAACTCCGATGTCAAAATCAACGATGTTGAGCTTCAGAAGAGCAATATAGTCATGCTTGGACCTACAGGTTCAGGTAAGACACTTCTGGCGCAAACACTTGCCAAGATATTGAATGTACCCTTTGCAATTGCAGATGCTACTTCGCTGACTGAAGCAGGTTATGTCGGTGAGGACGTAGAAAATATACTTTTGAAGCTTATTCAAGCTGCAGATTATGATATTGAAAAAGCTGAAAAAGGAATTATCTATATCGATGAAGTTGATAAAATTGCCAGAAAATCTGAAAATCCATCAATTACAAGAGATGTAAGCGGTGAAGGTGTACAGCAGGCCCTCTTGAAGATTCTTGAAGGTACTGTTGCTTCAGTGCCCCCTCAGGGCGGAAGAAAGCATCCTCATCAGGAGTTCATTCAGATAGACACTACCAATATTCTGTTTATATGCGGCGGCGCATTTGATGGAATCGAGAAGATAATTCAAAACAGAATAGGTAAAAAATCGATGGGTTTTGGTGCTAAAATAGAAAGCCCGAAGGAAAGGGATGTCGGTGATACATTAAAGCATATTCTCCCGCAGGATTTGTTGAAGTTCGGCTTAATACCGGAATTCGTAGGAAGACTGCCTATAATTGTAACACTGGGTTCTCTTGACAAGCAGGCCTTGATACAGATATTGACCGAGCCTAAAAATGCACTGGTAAAACAGTATCAAAAGCTTTTTGAATTGGATGATGTAATTCTGGAATTCAATGAGGAAGCACTTGGTGCCATAGCTGAAAAGGCTATTGAACGGAATACAGGAGCAAGAGGCTTGCGTGCGATTCTGGAAGAAATAATGACCGATGTTATGTACGATATTCCTACCTTGATGAATGTGGAGAAATGCCTTATAAATAAGGACACTGTGGCTAAAACAGAACCGCCTGAGCTTATCTACAATGAAAACAAGAAGGCATTAAAAAAACCTGTAAAAAAGCCCAGAGTTAAAAGGGAATCGGTTTCATAATCATAACGAATAATAACAGGAAGCAGTTAAAGCAAACTGCTTCTTTTTTTATGCCCAAATGATACATTAAAAGTAATTATGAAGTAAATAATAAAGAAACAAACCATTATATGTTTCTGCTGTGTTATCCTTTACAACAAGGCAGAATGACAACGGAGGTAAACAATGCTGACCAGTACTTTTTTGATAATACAATTTTTCTTTTCAGTAATTATAGGTATTTATTTTTTGAACCTGCTCAAATCACAGCAGGGGAATAAGAGCGCAATTGAAAAGGAATCCAAAAAGGAACTGGAAAAACTCCGACACATGAGGGAAATCAAGCTGACTGAGCCTCTTTCAGAAAAGACCCGCCCCAGTACACTCAATGACATAATTGGGCAGGAACAGGGGCTGAGAGCCTTAAGAGCGGCCCTGTGCGGTCCAAATCCCCAGCATGTAATAATATACGGACCTCCTGGAATTGGTAAAACAGCAGCTGCGAGAGTTATTCTTGAAGAGGCCAAACAGATACAGATATCTCCTTTTAAGAGAGAAGCGAAATTTGTAGAGGTGGATGCTACGACACTCCGATTTGATGAAAGGGGCATAGCCGATCCTCTGATAGGCTCGGTGCATGATCCCATTTACCAAGGCGCGGGAGCTTACGGAGTCGCCGGGGTACCCCAGCCAAAGCCCGGAGCCGTGACCAAGGCTCATGGAGGTATATTATTTATAGATGAAATAGGTGAGCTGCATCCCATACAAATGAACAAATTGCTTAAGGTTCTGGAGGATAGGCGTGTTTTTCTCGAAAGTGCATATTACAGCTCCGAAGACAATAATATACCATCACATATACATGAAATATTCCAGAAGGGTCTTCCGGCAGATTTCAGGCTTGTAGGCGCTACTACAAGAATCGCCGATGAAATTCCCCCTGCAATCAGATCAAGGTGCGTAGAGATTTATTTCCGTCCCTTGCAGGCACACGAAATAGCAGTAATCGCAAAAAACGCATCTTTTAAAGGTGGTTTCAGAATAGAAGAAGGTGTTGAGGACCTTGTGTCCAAGTATGCCCAAAACGGTAGGGATGCTGTAAATATAATCCAAATAGCCGGAGGAATTGCCCAGGTTGAGGGAAGAAGCCTTATTTTCAGGAAAGATGTGGAATGGGTTGCTGAATTCGGACATTATTCTCCGCGTCTTGAAAAAAAGGTAATAGAAGGGGAACAGGTAGGCTGTATAAATGGTCTTGCCGTATTCGGCAATTGTACGGGAATGGTTATGGATATTGAAGTTTCGGCAATTCGTGCACAGAGCGGTAAAGGCAGCATTAAAATTACCGGAATAATTGAAGAGGAAGAAATGGACGGCAGAGGACAGAAGTTTAAAAAAAGCAGTTCGGCCAAGTCATCTGTTGAAAATGTGCTTACTGTTTTGAAAAAATTCCTTGATATCGATCCAAAGGAATACGATATTCATCTTAACTTCCCAGGAGGTATCCCCATAGATGGGCCATCAGCCGGAACAGCAATAGCCACAGCCGTGTATTCTGCTATTAACAACATTCCAATAAGCAGTCGCCTTGCAATGACAGGTGAAATATCCATTAGGGGCAAGGTTAAACCTGTCGGAGGTGTAGTTGCAAAAGTTGAGGCTGCCAGAATTGCCGGAATCAAAAAAGTACTGATTCCAAAGGAAAACTGGCAGGAGCTTTTTATTGACATGGATATTGAAGTAATTCCGGTTGAGGAAATCAGCGAGGTAATGGATATTGTATTCAAGCCTAAGAAGGAATTAACGGGAGAAATACCGATACAAAAACCCGCAGTCAATATGTTAACTGCATCGGGAGCGTAAAATCAGTTGAGAGTTGACAGAGGACAATTAATTGAGAGTTGAGAATTGAGAATTACTTAAGGAACTCACCCTCCGACTCCCTCTCTTCTGGAAGAGAGGGAGAGTAGAATTCACCCCTTCTCTTCCAGAAGAGAAGGGGATAGGGGATGAGTTTATTAAAGTTCTGTAGGGGTGGGGCTCTGCTCCACCCGTTCAGGTAGGGTATTCCGTAGGGGCGATCATTGATCGTCCTTTTTTGACTCCTACCGTCACTGCGTGCCACCTCCCTCAAGAGGGAGGCTTTAATTGCCCTGGGGCTTCGAAGCCATACTTTTCGTTTCTCCCCGGGGGAGAAAGATAGAATGAGGGCGCTCTATAGATATTTTTAAAATCCGGGCATATAATTAGTACATGGTTTATTACTCATATTCAGGAGTTCTTTTATGAAAAAAGTACTGATTATCATAATTGCAGTTGCCCTGGTTTTTACCGTCTTTAAGCTGGCTACCGGCAATACTGGTGAAACACAGCCCAAAACCATCAAGGTTCAGGATATTCCGGCAGAACTGCTGTCGGTCAAAAAAACAGGAATAGCAGCAAACAGCTTCATAGATGCATTTGTTGAAAAGGTTACCGATGGGGATACAGTCACAGTCAACTATAAAGGCAGCCATCTGAAAGTAAGATTTCTTGATATAGACACTCCTGAGAGCGTAAAGCAGGGAGTACCGATTCAGCCCTATGCAAAAGAAGCATCTCAATTTACAAAAAAAGAACTTCTTAATAATGATGTCAAACTGGTATTTTCCAAAGGGTTAAGGGATAGGTACAGCCGGCTCCTGGCTTATGTTTTTCTTAAGGACGGTACTTTCTTCAATGCCGAACTTGTCCGGAACGGATATGCCAGAGTGGAAGTTATTCCGCCAAATACTTTATATGAGGATTATTTCAATAACCTGCAGGATCAGGCAATTAAAGACAAAATTGGGTTTTGGGGTCTCCCGGCGGGTAAACAGCCCTTTGTAAAAAGCGGTAACGGGTATTATGTACCTAAGTATAACCTTAGTACTATGTCAACCCTAATTCCTTACATTATCGCTGGTTAAATTTTCGTCTGACAGCGTTGTCGTCAATCGCAATACAGCAATAATTGAGGGGGAATATATTTACAAGAAACCTAAAAAAGTTTAAAATTAGTGAGGTCACAAAAACAGGTTGATTATTGTTAATTACTAAAAGGCATTATAAGATGACATTTCACTTGGAGGTAAGCTATGACTATAATTCAGGCTTTGATTTACGGTATAGTTCAAGGACTTGGGGAGTTTCTTCCTATCTCGAGTACGGCGCATTTATTGATTCTGCAAAAAATATTCGGCCAGGAAGCTTTATTCAAGGCTCAAAACTTTGCAAATACATTTGATATAGCTTTGCATATAGGAACACTGGTTGCTGTTATTTTATTCTTCTGGAAGGATTGGATCAGACTTATCAAATCAGGTTTCACAGATGTAAAATCAGCAAGCGGCAGGCTGTTCTGGTGTCTTGCAATAGCTTGCATACCGGGTGGTATTGCAGGTGTTCTGTTTGAAGATAAAATAACCAAGTATTTTCATGCGATGTGGACTATCGGATTGGCACTTATAATTATGGGTTTTGTATTGTACATAACAGACAAGTATGGAAGGGAAAGAATAAAAACCGAGAATGCAGGCTTCTTTAGAAGTATTGTAATAGGTATTTCTCAAGCATTAGCAATAATACCCGGAGTATCACGTTCGGGCATAACAATAGCTGCAGGACGTGTAATGGGACTGACAAGAGAAGCGGCTGCAAGGTTTACCTTCCTCTTGTCTACACCTTTCATTTTAGGAAGTGCCCTTTATAAGCTAAAGGATATGAAGGATATAGCACAAAGTCAAATTGGGCCAGTTCCGTTTGCAGTAGCAATTGTAACTTCTGGAATAGTAGGTGCCCTTAGTATTAAATTCCTGCTCAATTACCTGAAGAAAAGGGGTTTTGGTATATTTGTCGTATACAGAATAGTAATCGGTATTGTATTGATTTCTACCGTTCTGTTCTAGTGGCAATCAATACAATAGTATATATGTTTTTATAACAAATAGGACCATAGCACTGCTATTTTTAGGTACTAACATACTATGTAAACAGCATTCCATATATGTTAATATTGGTAATGAACATTAGCATTTCTCCTTTTGGAGGCATGGAGCCAAAACTCCATGTTTTTTTATTTCTTTTTTTTCTTCAGAAATTTTCATTAATTGGTTATAATAGATATGTTGAATTAGGTTTTTGATTCATCTCATAATAGTGAAGAGACGATAACGTTATTAGAAAATCAGAGGAAGTGACAATTTGATAGGGGAAAAAGATATAGTTGTATTAGGGATAGAGACAAGCTGTGATGAAACCTCGGCTGCTGTCGTAAAAAACGGTAGAATAATTATGTCGAATGTGATTTCTTCACAAATCAATCTGCATCAAAAATATGGCGGAGTAGTTCCTGAAATTGCCTCAAGGAAGCATGTTGAACTGGTTATACCGGTTATTAATCAAGCTCTGGAGGAAGCTAAGACAGGACTGGAAGATGTGGATATTATCGGTGTTACTTATGGCCCTGGGTTGGTTGGAGCATTGCTGGTAGGGTTATCGGCGGCCAAAGGTCTGGCATTTTCAGCAAATAAACCGCTTGTCGGGATTCATCATATAGAAGGGCACATAGCTGCAAATTATCTTGAACATAAGGACTTGGAGCCTCCGTTCATTTGCCTGGTGGTTTCAGGTGGTCACAGCCATATAATTTATGTAGAGGACTATGATAAATTTGAAATTCTTGGGCAGACAAGAGATGACGCGGCCGGAGAAGCCTTTGACAAGGTGGCAAGATCAATAGGTCTGGGATACCCAGGGGGGCCGCTCATTGACAAGGCTGCCGTGAATGGAAACCCAAATGCTGTAAAATTTCCGAGGGTATATTTTGAAGATGGAAGCCTTGACTTCAGTTTCAGCGGTATAAAGACTGCAGTACTCAATTATCTTAACAGCCAGGAGCAAAAGGGACAGCCCTTTTCTATCGAAGATGTATCTGCAAGTTTTCAGCAGGCAGTAGTTGATGTACTTGTTAATAATACAATAAAGGCTGCAAAGATAAAAAAACAAAACAAGATCGTAATTGCCGGAGGCGTAGCTGCAAATTCGTATCTAAGGCGAAACATGGAAAATGCTGCGGAAGGCAAGGGTATAAAGGTATTTTATCCAAGTATCATATTATGCACGGATAACGCTGCAATGGTAGGAAGTGCGGCTTATTATGAATACAAAAAAGGAAAAATGTCGGACATGCACTTAAATGCCGTACCTGGTTTAAAAATTGGCGAAAGATAGCTTGTGGATAACTTAAGTTATCCACATTTTTTTTAATGGAATTTTAATAAATTACATCGGCAAGCATTATTTCAATTTTATGGAAAAACTGGAATTTGGAAAATTAAGTCGAATTATCCCCACCTTTGTTTTTAAAAGGCGTCCTGAACGGCCTGGGACTGTAGTCCTACAAAAAACGTAGGTCCTGTTTGTCAAATTATGTTGAAGCCGGGTATGTGAATAATGTGGAAATTTTGCTGAAAGGTTGAATTTTGTAATATTTTCACCTGTGGATAACGGTGTGGATATTGTGGATTATCTACAGAAAATTATAGTCTTATATACATATTTTAAAAATTATTTGTTTCATCGGGGGAAAAACGACCTAAATTTAGCTGGAAATTAAAAAGCTGCAATATTATCAGCCTTCTGAGTACTGATTATAGAATTGAAGGACTCTCTTGACGTAATCCTGTGTTTCGGCATACGGAGGTATACCGTTATATTTTTTGACACTTTCAGGACCTGCATTGTATGCTGCCAGAGAAAGAGAAATATTCCCATTAAAGGCTGAAAGCTGATCTTTTAAATACCTTGTTCCGCCGTCAATATTCTGTGCAATATCCCATGGATCGGTTACACCCAGAGAATCTGCTGTTCCAGGCATAAGCTGCATCAAGCCCTCTGCTCCCGTGTGTGACAGTGAACGGGGGTCATAATTTGATTCCTGCTTTATTACGGCTTTTATAAGGTTGGGATCAACGCCATATTTTGCTGAAGCGGTTGATATACTTGTATTTATCATGTTCATCAGTTCGGATTTATCGGCAGGTATATAAGCTTTGGTGCTGGAGAGGGAGGTTTGCGCCCGCTGCAAGTCTGACGTCCTGTCGTTGCCTTGTTTGTCTATGGCATTGGAATTAGAAACAGCATCGTCCAGATACTGTTGAAAGGGTACGGAGGACTGATCCTGCATGATCTTTATCGGTATGCGGCTCTGTATTTCATTCAGTTTTTGCAGTATTATCTGGTTTATGTTAATCAATTTCCTCACCCCGGGACTAATTATACCAAAGATGGACAAGGGTGTATACTTTTTCAGCATGAAAAAAAGCACCCATTGTGACAAGCCTTATATATTTATTTTCGGCTTATTGGGGTGATAGCTTTATAGCTTAATTATGGAAAGATATTTTAGGATATTTCCAGTTCGGATCTTAGAATAAATTTAGAGCAAGCATTTTTTTGCATTCCGTCATAGGGCCTGACCGAAAAAAGCTGGCAAAGCCCCATGGTTGTTTGGGCCGTGGAAGTGATGTTCAGAATAAAATTTTCACAGTTTACACATTTGTGTTTAACTTCGCTGATGGTCTTTGATGCAGGGGCAAATCTGTGTCTCGTGCAAACATAGTCGGGGGAAACTGCTCCCTTGTCTCTGCACAGCAAATCATCGTTTACAGGAATAGTACTGGCTTTTATACAATTACTGCAGGATTTATTATTTTTCATTATTACTCCCCCAAGTTGTTTGATCTTTTGTATAATTAAAACAGATGACAGGTTCCATATCTTTAATATTATAGCATTATAGGACATGATATGGAATAATGTGGGAAATAAGAAACCTGGTTAAATCAGATACTAGTGCTATAATAGTAAATTAAAAAGATATTTAAAAATCGCTATATAAAATGGAGATTACGATATGGATAAAACTATTGATCTGCATGCCCATTCTACAGCCTCAGACGGGAGCTTCAGCCCCGGGGAATTGGTAAACCATGCTAAGACCATGGGTTTGTATGCAGTAGCACTTACTGACCATGACACGGTTTCAGGTATCCAGGAGGCGGTAAGTGAAGGTGAAAAGCTGGGTGTAGAGGTGGTTCCGGGTATTGAAATAGGCGTGAATTTTAAGCCGGAAATGCATATTTTAGGATATTTCCTTAATCAAAACTGGCTGAATATTTCAAATATCCTTGAAAAGCTCAGAAAAAGCCGTGAGGAAAGAAATCCTAAAATTGTTGCAAAACTTAACGAGTTGGGTTTCAGTATGACAATGGATGAGGTTAAAACTGCCGCCATTACAGGCGTTGTAGGAAGACCGCATATTGCAAAGGTAATGGTTGATAAAGGTTATGTAAAAAGCATGGGCGAGGCTTTTGAAAAATATCTTGCAAGCGGACGGCCGGCATATTTTAAAAAGGATAAACTGAGTCCTGAAGAAGGAATTGGTGAAATATTAAAAGCCGGTGGTATTCCGGTTATAGCGCACCCGGTACACTTAAATATGAGCTATAGTCATCTGGATAATTTGCTGGCGGACTTGAAAAAAGATGGGTTAATGGGAATTGAAGCCTATTATGTGGATAATACAAATGATGATACCGGAAATTTGTTAAGACTGGCAATCAAGCATGATCTGCTTACAACCGGAGGCAGCGATTTTCACGGTTCATACAAACCGGACATAGAATTGGGAAGGGGCAGGGGTAATTTACGCATACCTTATGAACTGCTTGAAAAGATGAAGGAGAAAGCAAAATAAAAACCCAAGGCTAAAAGCCTTGAGCTTGAGTTGTGCAATCTGCTAAAGCTTGGGGAATGCAAAGACCAATTCCGGTTCACTTTTATGTACCGGCTTAATTGATGACAACAGGCTTAAAACATCACTTTTGCTTTTCATAATTGATTTATTGGCATGTAAGCTGCATGTATTGGTAATTTTTCTTCCATTTTTCAGATATATATATGTAAGCTTACCGCTTAAAGCAAGCTCATGTCTCATGTATTCACTGCAGGCTTTGGAACAATTTCCGCAAAGTGAGCTGCATATCTGCATAAATGATACCTCCTTAATTACTTGTTGAATCTTATATATCTATTCTAAAGCCTCGGCGGCATGTCTTCAATGAATAATCCGGACTGAAAAGGACATGAAAATCGTCCCAAAGAGAGATAGGACCCTTGCACTATGAACCACTGTTATTATCTGCCAAGTAACTCAGACAGCGCTGTCCTGCTTTGCCCAGCCTTGACACAAACCTTTAAAGTGATATAATATATAAGTGCCTCATATACACACTTACTAACTACACCCTTTCACGGAAGGGTTATTTTTATCGGTTAAAATAAGGCGGAAGGTAGAAATATGGCTGGTGAAGAAATAAAAGTTGTTGCCCAGAACAAAAAAGCTAGACATGATTATTTCATAGAACAGACTTTAGAAGCCGGCATTGTTCTTTCAGGCACCGAAGTAAAGTCAATAAGGCAGGGCAAGGTAAACTTAAAGGACAGCTATGCCATGATAGAGAATGGTGAAGTAATCCTGAGCGGCATGCATGTAAGTCCATATGAACAGGGCAACATATTCAACAAGGAGCCCATGAGGGACAGAAAGCTGCTTCTTCACAAATATGAAATCAACCGGCTTATTGGATACACTCAGCAAAAAGGTCTGACTCTGGTACCTATACAATTGTACTTCAAAAAAGGCAAAGTAAAGCTGGAACTGGGAGTAGCAAAAGGCAAAAAGCTCTACGACAAGCGCGACGATATAGCAGAAAGAGACGCAAAACGGGAAAT
>JAUZPR010000079.1 GCA_030705825.1 Bacillota bacterium
ATATATTATAAAGCCGCAGATTATTGCTGTAATAAAATATATTTTACTCCAGTACGCAAATTGTCTGTTGCGGTTTTTTGATATGCCTATATCATTCATAACTAATTTTGAGAATGTGCTCATCTATATAACCTCCTATACACATTTTCGAGTGAATCCCCTTGTCTTCTTAATTCTTCAGCATCACCAGCCAGTTTTATATGCACTTCCTCCAGGAAAACAACCTTTTCAAAAAGGCTTTCCGATTCATAAATTTCATGTGTACTTATGATTATGGTCCTGCTGCCGTCCATTATTGATTCAATGATTCCCTGGATTATCCGTTCCCTAGAAATAAGATCAATACCCGAAAAAGGTTCATCCAGTATGCACAAGCGTACGTTTCTTGCAAGGCAAAATATCAATTGCAGGCATGCCTGCTGGCCTTTCGACAGGGTCTCTACCTTCATATCAACATCAAGCTTCATTTGTTTTAACAGTTCTTCCGATTTTGGTTCATCAAAACCTGGGAAAACTGATTTTGCATAACCTAAAGCAGTCTTAACAGTATGGAACTGGTACCAACCGGCTCTATCAGGCAGATATGCGATTTCTGAATTCAACTTGATTGAAGGCTTCTGCCCGAAAATGCTTATGCTCCCGGAATCCGGCTTTACCAGTCCCACAATCGCTTTGAGCAAAGTAGATTTACCCGCCCCGTTGGGACCCAGAAGTCCAGTCACTTTACCCTCTTCTATACTTAAGTCCAGATTGTCTATAACAATTTTTGAACCATATCTTTTTGTCAGTTTGATTGTTTCTACAGCCATATTCATTCCCATTCAACCTCCTCAAGTAACTTTTGAGCCGAGCTGCGGTCCATTCCAAGATCTTTCATCGAGCTTACAAAAACATTTAACGCATCCTTTGCCAGACTTTTTTTGATTTCCATAACCTTTTCTTCAGAGGTTGTAATAAAAGTACCCTGCCCTCTTCTGGTCTCACATAACTTATCACGTTCCAGTTCCTGGTATGCTCTCATTACAGTATTCGGATTTATCTTAAGCTGCAGAGCCAATTCTCTTACAGACGGTATTTTGCTTCCCAATTCAACTTCACCCCTCGCTATCGCATGCCGAATCTGGTCAAGGACCTGTTCATACAACGGTTTTGTCAGATCTAATTCAATTTTAAAGCTTCCGATTTCATATTCCGCCACAGTGCCCCTCCTTTTTAATATTGCATTAAGTGTATTATATCACTTAATACACTTAATGCAATATATTATTGAAAATTTGTTATAAAAAAAGGTACTGCTGCTAAACAGTACCTTTTTACCCTTATGACCATTCTTTATTCACTTTTCATTGTATGTTTGCCCCTATGCTTCAAAAGGAAGATACTCACGCCGCCAATCGTCAATATGCCCGGGATAACAACCCACCATATTAGGGATGATCCATTCCCGGCAGCTTTTGTATTAAAATCAATTTTTCCCTTAAAATTTGGTTTTGCTTCATCTGCTTTAGCTTCATTTTCCGCATTGACTGTATTTGCTTCGGATGATTGACCGACTCTTATACTACCGGCAACAGCCGGATTGTGTGAATTATCCTCAAATTTCTCGTAATCCAGTTCTTCTATTCCATAGTTTACTTTTTCACCCGGTTTCAGCTTTTCCAATTCCCTGGTAAGATTAATACTTGCAGCCTTGCTGAAATCTGCTTTATTGAAAACATATACCAGTTTGCTTTTTAAATCATATATATTTGTATATTTTGTTCCACCGTCGCCCCAATCTTGAGATGTAGCAGACAGGATTTTCTTAAAGGAGTCAACAGAAACATTTGCATCACCTTTAAGCATTGTATCTACAGTATTAAATCTTTGACAAGGATATCCCCCCAAGTCGGGATTTGATATGAAGAAATTGGTTGCAATCTGATAGTCTTTTTCTTTTTGTATTACTTTCATCTCATTTTGCACCCATTCCACTATTACCGATTTGCCTGTTTCATCGGCAATCAACAGGTGGTCCCCGAATTTTTGGGGTATGTTATATTTCTTGAGGAACCCAACAGCCTCATCTACATTAGAGCATTTTGCCAAGATTTCATCGCCGAAATTCATGCCGAGGGTTGGTTTATTTTTGAAAGAAGGGATTTCTGTCGGAGGGCATGCAGCGCCGTCATAAAACAGCCCCTTTTCATTCATTCCTCCCTGCACGTATGTGGAATTGGAGAAAACGACTCTTCCGTAAGACCCTTCGGCTGTAGCTTCAACTGTCATACTGGAGTTAATGGAGTAAAAATAGTCCTCATTGTTTCCGACAAGGACTCTATCACCCTGCTGCTTTGCAAATATAGTGCAGGCATATATATTTGTGGAAAAAACAAAACACGCAGCTGCTATTATTGCTAAAAAGGCCAGCTTTTTTACAGTATTTCCATATGTTTTACTTATCATAATTGATCCTTTTTATCTAGATAGATTAAAATATATAAATACATAATATCCTTTTGCATTCTTTCAACCGGGACTGCAGGCTACTACATGGTATCGGTAACAACCAAATCAGGCTGTCCGTCCGGTGGTGGTAGGACATTCGCTTCAAATACGCCAGTCTTGTAACCGTGCCATGGATTGGAAAATCCTTTTTTGCTTGCAAGATGCAAAACTTTAAGTTCAGAGTTTGTACCTTGGAAAATCTTATCTCCAACGTTAGGAGCATCACCATAAAAGTATGCTTCAGTTAGTTCATTATCATTTAAAAATGCAAGATCGCCTATTTTTTTAACATTTTTAGATATATAAATACTATCCAGATAATAGCAATTTTCAAAAGCACTGGTAAAGATACTCGTGACATGGTCAGGTATTGTATATGCACCTCTCCTTGCTCCCGGGAATTGAATCAGCTCTGTTTTTGACTCGTTGAAAAGTACACCTTCTTCGCTTGCATATACCTTATTATTTGCACCCACTGTTATCATTTCAGCATTGCAGCAGCCATCGAATGCCCTTATTCCTATACTGGTTACACTATCCGGTATGTATATGTCACCTATGTGGAAACAGGCATAAAATGCTTCAAGCCCTATTTTCGTAACGCTTTTAGGTATAGTAACTCCAGTGATATTTTCGCAAGCATAAAACGCGCCACTATTAATACTTTTTACGCCGTTTGGTATTGAATAGTCTCCGCTTTTACCGCCAGGAAATTGCACCAGTACAGTCTTAGCCTTATTAAAAAGCACACCGTCCTTGCTGGAGTATGCCGGATTTTTTGAGCCTATCGGTATATCCTCAAGTTTACTACAAAGAACAAATGCTCTGTCTCCAATACTTGTAACACTATCCGGTATCCTTATATCTGTGAGGTTCTCACAACTCCAAAATGCATGTTCTCCAATGCTTTTTACACCATCCGATATGCTTACGCTTGTTAGGCTATTACAATATTGAAATGCCGCAATAGCTATACCTTTTACAGCAACCCCATTTATTGTTTTGGGAATTACCACTTTTGTAGGATTACCTGTATACCCGTAAATAACTCCTGCAATTGTGTCAAATTTAAGCTGTCCCCCCGTTACCGCATAATTCCTTGTTGCTGCAGCTGCAGTTTGTGTAAATACCAATGATACTAAAAAAACACTTAATATTAATGCTAAACACAAAAACCATCTAAAAGATCTTTTCATATTTACCCACCTCTTCTGGCTTATTAATTATCTATTTTTAATTTATAAGGGAGCTTATAGTAAACGTATACATAGCACTTACTTAATGATTTATAATATACTGTATTGCTTTGTCCTCCATCAGGTCGGATTCTTTTGGAGTGGGCATATAAATGTCAGGTTTTGTAGTAAATTCATTAACGCATGTTCCGTCCGAATCTAGTCCCATAGCCATTGAAAACCTAAAAACAAATCCACTATTAGGAAGTACACATAAAACAGGTTGGTTAGATAAACCACCACCTGTTCTGTCACCAATCAAGGTAGCAAAACCCGAATTCTTAGCCATAAAGGCAAATCCTTCTGCTGAAGAATATACATATTTATCAACCATTAAGTATATTTTACCTTTAAAACCAACAGGCTTATTGGGATAAATAGTATCTTCACATTTCATATAATATTTGAAATCTGTCTTAGCCTCAGCAGGTAATTTTTTTAGATTTTCCCTATTCAAATTTGCAATAGGTAATAATGTCTTGTAATTTAATTTGAACGAGTCTTCTATGAAGCTCTCCTCAAATTTGCCACCTCTAAATAAACAATAAGAATTATAACTTAAGGGTTTTTCTATAAGCATGGGTACAATGTTGGACCGCCAAAAATAATCCGATCCTCCAGGATTCCCGCGTATATCTATTATAAGTTTTTCATAGTCTTTAATTTTATTTAGGAATGGCTTTATCGATTTCATGTCTTTATCTAAATTTGAATAATTAAAACTATTAAGTGACAGGTAGGCAACCTTCTCTTGAACCAATATCTGCGTACTGAAATTATTTCCCTTATAAAATTCGTCTATAGCTTCATTCGTCTTGCACGATTCCTTACTATCTCCATACTTATATCTGGCAATAGCCTTTTTATCTGACAATTGTTTGTTCCAGGATGCTAAATTTTTATCTGTTTCAAAGTACGTTTTATATTCTGCAAAAGTACTTGCATCCAATATATTTGTGTGTCCATCATTTAAATCTTTTAGGATATTATCTAAAACACTATAGAATTCACTATCGCTTTTTGTAGATTTTATCTTATCGATATAAATGTTTTTACTGCTTAGCCAATCAACATTATAGCCACTTTTATCCAGTTCAAAAAACGGGTAGTTCTCCTTAAGGATATTGTACATGTATTCGAAATCCTCAAGCTTTTGCTTTTGAGTTAGCTGCTTATCCGAAGAAAAACTATCTTTCGATACATTTTTCACTATAAAAAATATAAAAAAGGATAAAATAAATGTAATTACAGCAATTATGATGTATAATTTATGTTTCACCACAGGTTTACCTCCATGTTTGTCTAAGTGCACTCCATTATTTTAACACTAATGTTATTATTTGTTAATCATTAAATGGCCGCAAATATAGTGAAATGAGTGTTAATTGTTATTGACAAATAGGTTATCACCCTGTATAATATTTTAAGTCGGCAGGTTTGAAAGCATCTGCGGGTGTAGTTCAATGGTAGAACATCAGCCTTCCAAGCTGATTGCGTGGGTCCGATTCCCATCACCCGCTCCATAAAACTGCAGTTAATAGATAATAGTTAAAAGATAATAGTTTGTTAACTCTTAACTCTAATCTATCAACTATTAACTGAATACCGTGTGCTTGTAGCTCAGCTGGATAGAGCAACGGACTTCTAATCCGTTGGCCGGAGGTTCGAATCCTCTCAAGCACGCCATAAAAAGAACAGCATCTCAACATTGAGGTGCTGTTCTTTTTATCTGAAATTACCGAACATATCGGACGTATTCTACCCTCTGGTATTCACGTAGTCCCACCCTTAAGGGTGGGCTACGTCCTAATTCAGATTTGTTACATATGCTTGACTTATATGTTTACAGAATATACCATAGAATTATAGAGCTAAATCCGTGATTATCTTATAACGAACCTTGCAAAAGGAGTTTAATAAAAATGCTTGTATCAACAATTTTAATAGTCTTCTCATATTTAATCGGAGCAATTCCATTTGGATATATAATTGTGAAAAAGTATTCAAATATAAACATTCAAGAATTTGGCAGCGGAAATATCGGTTCAACAAATGTAAAAAGGGCTATAGGTAAAAAAGGAGCAATTTTAACACAGTTGTTAGATATCCTGAAAGGACTTATACCAACTTTAATCACATTATTAATAGTAAAAAATGGTTTGGTTAAGGGGCTACCGAGTGATATTACATTATTTGCATCCTTTTCTACTATATTAGGTCATGACTTTACTCCATTTCTAAAATTCAGGGGGGGCAAGGGGGTAAACACAACCATGGGAGCTTCCTTGATTGTTACCCCGTTATCTACCATACTGGCATTTTTGATTTATGTTATAGCAAAAAAAGTTGGCAAGTTTGTTTCCGTTGGTTCTTTACTGATAGGTTTATCACTACCGTTGTTTAGTTTTATATTTTATGGAGCTTCAAGTACTTCATTGTACTCCTTATGTGCTGGTATACTTCTAATATTAAGGCATAGGGATAACATACACAGGTTATTAAATAGAAAAGAAAATTTATAGGAGCAAGATATTAATGAGGAAATTTATTGCATTGGCATTTATTCCAGTTTTAATATTGCATTTATTATTTCTTGCTTTATGGATCTTTGATAAAACTACTGCAACTCTTCCAGAGACATTAACTGATGTCCTTTTTGTACCTATCTATTTGATTTCAATAAATTACATTTTCAAAAGAAAAATAAATGGTAAACTTTTGGGTATCAATTTTTTTATTATTTTAATTGCGTCAATTCTTGGAGATTTTCTACATTACCTTAACTGGGGGCTTACGACTGGATATTTAACAAAACCTGATTCAGGAACTTTAACATTAATCCGGTCAATTATTGTAATTAATATTATAACTATCTTGGTTGCGAATTTGGTTCTGCAACGTATATTACTTAAAAGAGAAAAGTCAAAAGTTAACTTAGAATGAAATCAAAATAGTTGGAACAGGTAATTGGTGTTATCGAGAAATGAAAGCACAGAACTTGACTTGTTGTATTACAAAATATACCATGATAGGTATATTAGCTTATTTGAGAAATAAATTATCAGCTAATACCCCAAAGGTACTAGCTAAAATATAATCTGAAAATAATTAAGCAAGGATGATTACAATGGCTTCTAATAAAGAAAAAATGCAAGCAAACTATAAGGATGCAGTACATGAAGATGAAAGATTCTTACGTGATAAGGCAAGTATGATGGAATCTCATTATACAAAGAAGTTTTTATCTAAATATATATCGTTGGATAACTCTGTGATTGAACTTGGCTGTGGAACCGGTCATTATGGTTTGTTCCTGGCTGATAAGTGCAAATCTTATTTAGGTATTGATATTTCACTCGATAATATTGAAATGTTTAAGACAAAAATAGCCCATAACAGTTTAACTAATGTAAAAGCCCAAGCTGGAGATGCTACCAATCTAACTTCTATTGATGACAAAGCTTACGATGTAGTCCTTGTGCTTGGCCCCATGTACCACCTTCCGCCGGAAGAAAGAGAAATGGTTTTTGAGGAAAGCAAACGTATTTGTAAAGAAAACGGCATTATCATATATGCTTACATAAATAAAGTGGGAGCATATTTAACCGGTTGTTTTTTGGCGCCTGACGCATATCCAAGCAAGAAAGCAAATGAATTTGTTCTCGATAAAGGAAAGGATGATATTCATCCTGATTTATTTTTCCTGACAATGCCTGAAGAAATAGAAAGAATAGCAAAAAGCCATGGAATCAGCGTTCTTGAAAATGTGGGTATTGACTTTGCATTTAATACTAATATTATCAATGCTATGTCCGAGGAACAATTAGATGCCTGGATGACATTATCTGATTTTATGAGTACAAGTCGGTCGTGTACCGGAGTGAGCAATCATGCATTGTTAATTTGTAAAAACAGTTACGTTTAACTACAGGTAATGAATTGCCAGGATATTGCTTTACCTGGTTTTTAAATAACAGCCGGAGGAAATTTATATGAAGTTCATCGACAAGCTGGAAACAGATAGATGCACTTTGAAGTTACTATGTTTAGAAGATATAGAAGAGGCTTCAGAACTGTTTACAAATCCAGAAACGCGGAAATATCTGGGAGGAGCGATTCCCAGGGAATACGCATTAAACAGACTTACTCGTTCCATCAACAAAAAGAATATTTTTTATTTCTGGAGCGTTTACTATTGTGTCAGGTTGAAAGACACAGGAGAATTTATTGGAATGATCAGCATCGGTCCCTATCATAACTATCTGTACAAGGAATTGTCCTATCAATTTCTTCCCGACTTTTGGGGTAATGGTTATGCATACGAAACCATCAATTCTTTAATTCAGCATTATAAATTCAGTCATCTGGCTTCAGAAACTCAGTCAGCCAATTTAAAATCCTGCAGCTTGCTTGAAAAACTCGGGTATAAGTTACATAAAAAGCTTGAACGTTTTGGCTGTGAGCAATCGGTGTATGTTCTAAAAAAAGTAAGCAGAGACAAGCCACTATTATAAATCTTTTAGATTATTTATATGATTGGCGGTGAATATATGCTTGAAGTTGTATTTAGTGACAGTGCAAAAGGTGCTATGAAAGCGGCTAAAAAATATAACAGTGAAGTGGTCGCTGAAGGTATTTCCAAGGATGTTGCCTGCATTGGGTTAAACCTGGACATAGGTGATATTACAGGCGAAATTGATAGTCAGGAGCGTAAAAAGGAATTTATCAGAGTTTTTAATTCTGTAAGCTTTAAGGAAAAAGAGATAGAACGGTTCTTCAAGTCACAACGTGAGGATTTTGAAAAATTATTAATGGCTGCAAAAAGCAAAGAGCCAATACGGGTTTGGAGAAGTAATGCTCCATTTTCGGCTTGTGCTTTTGCTTTTCTATGTAATGCTTTAGAAAACATTGAATGCAAAATCAGTATTATTGATCTGCCTGAATACTGGACAACATCTGATAACACCATCCAGTCCTGTAGTGATTGGTCGGAGGTTTTGCCGGATAAGCTGCATGGCTTTTTGCATTTAGAGCGTGAAATAACTGACATGGAAAAGCGCTTGCAAAGCTGTTTTTGGAGTGATCTTAAGGCTGAAAATGCGCCATTGCGGGCTTTAGTCAATGGCAAACTGATTTCTGTACCAGAAGATTTTTACGACCATATCATTATTAAAAATATTCCTGAAAATGAATTTGTTATGGTCCAGCTTATAGGAACTATTCTGGGTAAATACCCTTTAGGCATCGGAGATGGCTGGTACGCTTTGCGTATAAAAAAAATGATTGCTGAAAATAAATTGGAGATCATTGAAAATAAAGACCCATCCCATCCTTACGGAACAATTTTAAAAAAATTACGTATATAAGAGAGGTATCATTTTGAATAAATCACCCAGCGGTAGTCTATGTCCATATTTTTATATGGGCGGTGAATTACATCCGTTAAAATACGGAAGCTATTATGATAATAAAGATATGTTGTTTGCAGTTATGAAAGCCGAGGAAGAATTCATACTTAAATCACCTGGGCAGAACAATCGACGGATATGGATCGATTTATATGAAACAACACTTGATAATGAGGTTATAGAAAACCTGGTTTTACATATTAAGACCATACACAATAAAATTAATAAACTCTGTTTTGTTGGCTGTTCTTTTATTGAAAAATATAAGATAAAAAAACGAATGAAGGCTAATAACATGGATTTACCTGGACAGGTTAAATTTTTTTTCGATCCTGAAGAAGCTAAGAAATGGTTGATTGGTAAATAGTAAGGAGGATTTGATTTATGGCTGTAAAACAAAATAAAAAGGTTAGTTTGAAATGGAGTATAAAAGCTGTTCTGGCAATAATAACTATAATCCTTCTCCTTCCAGGTTGTTCGAGTAAACCTGCTGTAGCAGAAGTCAGCACTCAGTCAGGCAATGTACATCAAAATAGTAAAACCCCTGATAAAACTTCAAATGACACTGCAAATAATAATTATGATTTGACAACATTAGATATAAAATTACCAATCGGATGGCTTTTGGATACCCTTGATAAGAGGCAATACAATTTTGTAGATGAAAAGGGCAAAAACAAAGGGTGGATCATGTCAAACAAATATGAAGAAAACTTTGACTTTTCAAACGTTCAACCCAACCACAGTTCTATTATAAGTAATGAGACAATTGATATACCTTTGGGGAAATGCAGCTTATTCACTTTGGATTCCGATAATGATACCGCAGCTTCAGGGGTTACTGGAACACACAATGACTATTATGCAATAATATCTGTAAAAGACAAAGTAATATACATAATTGAGTTTTCCAACAGTGACAAAAGTCCTGAAACCAAGGTACAATTTATAAAAATCTTAAGGGATTTGAGTTTGAAATAGAATAGATTACCACCTAATCCAGGTAAACAATCCTTGCATCTATGCCGTTCCTATCTATGTTTACAATTGCATATGACCCGTATACGCTGTTTCTTGGTTCACTTAAGCTTCCCGGGTTAAGAAGGATCAAGCCGTTATCCTTTACAAGCTCTGCCGTATGCGTATGACCAAAAAGAACCATATCCGCACACATTTCGGCAGCCTTCATGTACAGCTTGCCATATTCCCATTTTACCGAATAGTTGTGCCCGTGAGTTATGAAAATCCTTTTACCCATGTATTCAAGGAGTTTTTCCGAAGGCAGGTCTCCGGCCATCCGGTCACAGTTTCCCATGACTGCCTCAACGGGAATTTCCGGGAATATGTATGAAATATCCTCGGCATCCCTTATATAGTCACCAAGATGAATTATTACATCCAACTTGCCGTTTTCCCGGATTACTTCTTCCGTTTTATCTATTGATCCATGTGTATCGCTGATTACAAGTATTTTCACACCAAACTCCTTCGCAAAAATGGACACCTATTCGTGAAAATGAGACATCCTCTATGAAGAATGTCCCATCAGATATATTCCATATTAATCTATACGCTGAAACTCCTTAAGCCTTTCAACCATCATGCGGAGAGCTTTACCCCTGTGGCTGATCCTGTGCTTTTCTTCGGGTTCCATCTGGGCTGTGGTCATACCGTACTCAGGCATATAGAATAATGGATCATAACCAAATCCGTTTTTACCTTCGGGTTTATAACCAATATACCCTTCACAGATGCCCCGTACGGTAAAGCTTGTGCCATCAGGCAAAATAACAGCTATTGCACATACAAACCTTGCTGAGCGCTTTTCGAAAGGAACATCCCGCAGCATATCCAAAAGCTTGTTGTTTTTATCCTGGTCGGACGCCCCTTCTCCTGCAAATCTTGCAGAGTATATACCCGGAGCTCCGTTAAGGAAATCCACCTCCAGACCGGAATCATCGGCCATTACCGTTTCGCCGGTAATATCAAAAACTGCTTTGGCTTTTATCATGGCATTTTCTTCAAAAGTACTTCCATTTTCCTCTATGTCATCCTGAATTCCGACAGTCTCCATGGAGATCACTTCAAAAGGAAGGTCTGACAATATTTCTTCAATTTCCTTAAGCTTCCCCTTGTTCTTGGTTGCTGCTATAAACCTTTTCATCTCTGGTTACTCTCCCGACCTCATAAGATAATTCACCCAAAACTTCTTTCTGTATGGCAATAAGTTTTTCTATACCGCTCTGAGCAAAATTTAGAAGCTTGTCGAACTGTCCCCTGTTAAACGGAGCTTGTTCTCCTGTAGCCTGTAGTTCGACAAATTCACCATTCCCTGCCATTACCACATTCATATCAACAATTGCGTTGGAATCCTCTGCATAACAAAGATCCAGCATTTCCTGGCCGTCAATCAATCCTACACTTGTAGCTGCAACGAAATCGGTAATTGGAATTTTCTCAATTAATCCTTTATCAATCAGTGACTTGCATGCATCAACCAGTGCAACAAAGCTTCCGGTTATGGAAGCTGTTCTTGTTCCTCCGTCAGCCTGTATTACGTCACAGTCAATAATTATCTCGCGTTCCCCGAGAAGGTTCAAATTTACTACAGACCTCAGAGATCTTCCGATCAATCTTTGTATTTCCTGGCTTCTACCGTTTAATTTCAGCTTGCTTATATCTCTTGTATTCCTGGTTCCGGTTGCCCTTGGCAGCATTGAATATTCAGCCGTCACCCAGCCTTCACCTGATCCTTTTTTGAAAGGAGGAACCTTTTCATCAACAGATGCAGTACATATGACCTTGGTATTGCCTACTTCTATAAGCACCGAACCCTCTGCATGCATTATATAATTCCTGGTAATTTTGGCAGGACGTAATTCATCGTTTTTTCTTCCGTCTATTCTCAAGCAGCATTCATTCCTCTCGTTTTATAAATCAAATTCATTAATATAATCGGGTACTGAAAGCTCTTTCTTTAATTCTGTTCCCTCGGGCAGCGTATCCTCCTTGCCGTCTATAAGTATTTTAACCTTTGTGACGCCTTTTATCTGTTTCATGGAGAAAAGTATCTGGTCAAGGATTCCCTGTTCTCTTGCCGTTCCGCCTCCATATTTTTTTATATCCTTGCTGAGGTTAATTGTCAATACGTTATCTTTTAAACTACTGGCCAATAATTTGGTTTCAACCGGCAGCATAGTAAACAAACCGGTCTCGTCTAATTTCTTTGTTATGAAGTCAAAAATCCCCGCAACAATATCATTCATACTGTTTGACTTTATTTCTCTGGAAATCGGAACCAGGCAGTACCTGTTTTCCGATATGTTTCTATACAGGTAGGCATCGTATTTTGTCTTCCCATTCTCGGGTTTCAAGCTGCCCGCATTTACAAGTATATTATCTCTGCCAAGAAGACCGGATGCATCAGTACCGGATTTTAATTTACCACATAAATAACCGTTTACTAAGAGCTTTACATTTTGTATTGTTTTAAATTCAGTCAATGTATATACAATTGATGATATAATATTTTTTTCCTGGGCAGCACTTTTAGTTTCAAGAAATTTTTTATTAAAGTCCACTACTGCTGTCCCGTTTTTAATGTTGATACCCTGAATAACCGTATCCTCGGGAAGTACAGGACTTAAGCCGAAACTCTTCAAAAGCTCATAGTTTGCCGGACTATCCACCAACGTATTTAATACTGCTTTTGCTATACCTGTACATTTGGCTATTTTGACCGTAACCGGGATTAAGTAACCACCGGAATCCTGGCAATACAATGTAACAGGTATTAATTTATCTTTTGGCGGCAGCTTGTTTGTCTCTTCGCTTACCTTGGTCTCAAGCGGCATTGCTGAAGAATTCTCCACAGTCTTTGTTGAAGCTGCAGCAGTATTCTTATAGTCATTCCCGTTAACACTTTTATCTGTAGAGGCAGAGCAGCCTGTTAGTACTGTCAAATATAAAGCTAATAATATAAAAATAACCTTTCTCATATTTATCCCTCCGCAATAATGCGCTTTATATGTGAATCAATTTCCACATATTGTATAAATTATGGACAAATATGAGTATTCCTATTATTTCCCCAATGATATTATGTAATTCTATTTTGTTTTCTTTAATGCCTCTATAACTGCTTTTGATAAAGCATCTGCTGTTTTCTGTTTAAAGGTAGCCGACTCAAGATTTGTTCTGTCTGTTTTGTTAGTAAGAAAACCAACCTCAGCAAGTGCCGCAGGCATCTTTGTGTATTTCAGCACTACTAGCAGAGGACGTTCATCAAGCTTCCTGTCTTTTGTCTTAATACCGGCCAGCAATTTTTCCTGTACTAGCTGGGCAAACTGTTTGCCGGTTATAGACCCGTTATTTCCGGTCGACGGACGGTATAGAGTCATGGTACCGCCGACACTTGTATCCTCCGGAAGCGAATTGTTATGTATACTTAAAAATAGCTTTGCATTAAGGTCATTAGCTATAAATGTCCTTTCATAAAGTCCTATATAGCTGTCATCTCCCCTGATCAAATAGGTTTTTATATTTTTACTTTTAAGTAAAGCGCTTAATCTTAAAGATATATCAAGATTAACATCCTTTTCGTTCAATCCCCCATAAACGGCACCGGGGTCTTTTCCTCCATGTCCTGCATCGATTATGACAAGCTTTTCCCCTTTAGCAGCAGGTTTTAAAATGGTAATGGCAGTATCGCTAACCTCGGGTCTTGTAACTATTTCATAAAGGAATTTGCTTTTTGCGTTAAAGGTTATGGAGGTTTTTTGAGTACCGGAATCCTCTGTAATATCAACAGAATTGAGCATGCTGTCATTAATGTCCATAGTACCAGTACCTATATTTGCCTGACTTGAGGGGAAGGTTATGGTATACTTTTTCCCCGTCGAATCATAGCTTCCCTTGTAAAGGTTGGTCAGCTTGTCGTCTCCGGTAGTCAGTTTGGCACCTTTCAGTATAAATCCCGTTCGGTCCGAATTATTGCTGTATTCCATATTTTTGTAAGCAGTGTTTCCGATTGTAATAAGAAGGTCTCCATTTTTCTTTGTTGCATCGAAATTGGGTTGTCCATTCAAATCAAGTATTACTCTCGCGGTTTGCGAGTTTAAACTGCAGTACCTTACGGATTTTATGAAGCTTCCGTTTGTACTTTGCTTTATTTCCTTTTCCTGAGCCTTTGTGTTGTAAATATCTACAACAAGCCTGTCAGGGTCGGTTAACCTGGTAATGTTATAGGATTTGAACCTGTCGGTCGAAACTGTTAAAACGTCTTTTCCATCATTCTGGGAGAAATCAACTGCTTTAATAGTACCAAAGGTATAGACTGACAGGATTCCTTGATTTGAAAGCAGCTCCACACTGAAATTGAGCTGGCTTTTTAATGACGATACAGGGAACATAAGCCTTTCGTTTATTTTTTTAGGCTGGACATTTAATTTAACCGACTTGCCGTTAATTTTAGCATAGTAATTATTGGCTGTGAGCTCAATAGTCATATTACTATAAGAAACTGTCATTTTCAGGGTTTTACTATTCCATGTTACTTTTCCTCCAAGTTTTTCAAAGAGAGTTCTTACCGGAACCATTGAATATCCACTCATTACAATAACCGGAACATCACTTGAAACAAGTTCGTCATTTACTGCAAGTTTATATGTTGGCCCTGTATATTTATGGGCTTTGCCGTCATAGGTAAGCGATAGCGTCTGGGCATAAGAGAAGGGTATCATAGTAAATAAAAGTAATATGATTATAACTGAAGCAGTCAGTTTTTTCATAAGTAACACCACCTGATTTTTTATCTTTGGTCAATGAACCGGAATTATTATTCTACAGTATATTTCGGCAAAATGGAAGAATTTCCTTCTAAAAAATCAGTTTTTAGGACAATATGTAATGCAAATGTAACTTTCTTATGTATTAAAAAAGCCCGGTTAAACCGGACTATTTCAATTTTATTTTTTTGTAAAAGGTGATTCGTTATAAGAGACAATGCACCCGCAAAATTTTTGCCTGTATAAGCCCATTTCTTTAGCCATCTGCTGTCCCTGGCGGAAACCGGGCCTGAAATCCCTGTAATAAAAGCTGACGCCATGTTTTAATGCTGCCTTTTCTCCTATATCCTTTATCAATTCATGTTTTTGATAAGGACTTACCAGAAGGGAAGTAGTGAAAGCATCATATCCATTTTCCCTGGCAAATGCAGCAGCCTTGTCAAGCCGTATTGAATAACACATGGTGCATCTTTCAACTTCTTGTCCTTTAAAGCTTTCCCATACCTCCTGCTTGAAATCGTCAAAATAGCTTACAGGAATTTCTTTCAGTGCGGAAAATTTCTCAACGTTTTCCTTTCTCCTGAGAAATTCCTCCTTGGGATGAATATTCGGATTATAATAAAGTCCCTGTATTTCCACGCCTTCCTTCTTTAGAACCTCCACCGGGTACACAGAGCAAGGTGCGCAGCACATATGCATCAAAAGTTTCATGTAAGCCTCCAAAAAA
>JAUZPR010000008.1 GCA_030705825.1 Bacillota bacterium
TCCAGAGAATTGAACTGTGCCAGCTGTCCTATGAATTCCTTGTCGTCTGATGGATTTAAAGGATCCTGATATCTAAGCTGTGTTACCAGAAGATTGAGGAAATCTGTTTTTCCAAGGCTTCCTGTGTTTCTGTCGGTTGTCTGACTAGATGTCTTATCAATAATCTGTTGAATTGTAGTTTGGTTTGAAATAGAGTCTACTGCTGCCATTTTTCTTCACCTCCTTAAGCTGTGAGATTAATACTGTTTGTAGTAATTTCATATGGGTTATTTCTTTGTTGAAGTACTTCCATACCGGCTGCTGATGCGGTATTTATGCCTCCCGTATTCTGCGTGCTACCTGTTATGCTGCTTTTTTCAGGTTGAAATCTCTGATTTTCGCTAAAGCCCTGACTGGAATTCTGACCTACAGAAACACTGAAACCCTGTACCGATAAGCCCTGTTTTTCAAGTGCATCCTTCAGAAGCTGCATGTTGCTTTCAAGAACTTCCTTTACCTGCTGGCTCTCGGCAACAAACTTTGCCATTACCATGCCACGTTCTGTAACAACCTTCAAAGAAACCTTTCCAAGATTATCCGGTTTAAGATCGACTACCATCTCCGACTTGTCACCGGTTGTTAATACCTTGGCTTTTTCAATAACCTGATTTACAATTTCGCTTTTGCTTATAGGCGTTTCCTTGACCAGTTTGACCACATCCTGCACCTGGTTTTGATTTTGTACCTGGCTCAGGCTGTTTATCTGGGTAGTGTCGGTTGCTGTTCCTACCTTGGCAGTTGCATTGCCTAAACTACTTTCCTGTTTTGCAGGTTCAACTGCTTTGGAAGCATCTGCCTTGTCATTGTTCTTAATTGCAAGATTTTCACTTTTTTTATCGGCATTCTGTGCATCTGTACCCTGTGCATCTGTATCCTGTGCGTTGTTTTGCTGAGCGTTATCCGGCTTTACTTCAGGTTCAGCCTTTTTACCACTGTCTTGAGTTGTTTGTACGGATGCTTTAGCATCAGTTTTGGTATCTTGTTGTACAAATGCTTTAACTTTTGAAGTCATTTCTTCAAGAAACTTTTGCGGGTCATTATTAAACTTTGTAGTAAGCTGTTGTATCTGACCGTTAAGTTTTTGAAGCAGTTCGTTCAGTTCTGCAGTATTCCGACCTGCATCCGTTGATGCTTGAACCGTTTGTCCATTCTGCTGTGGAGGACTTACTTTTGAAGCATCACTTCCGGTATCAGCGGCTTTCAAACTGTTGGGGTCGGTATTAATTTCAGCTTTACCAACATTCAACTGTTTATTAACCAGTTCGATCAGCTCCGAAAGAACCTTTTTCTGATCATCGCCCAGGCCCATTATTGTAGAGAGCTTGTCAACGGCTTCAGCTGCCTTTGAAGGATCTGCCAGATTTTCAGGTTTTATATTCAGTTTTTCAAGCAATTTGTTCAAATCCTGTGGGTTCATTCCCAACAGTCCTGAAAGACTCTCCAAAACCTTATCCGGTTTGTTTTCAGAATCCTTTTCGCCCTGATTTTGATTGTCCTGAGCTTCCTTGAAATTTTTAACCTTACTGATATCATTGGTACTTTTTTGTTGCACTGCCTCAACATTTCTGTTTTGTTCCGCATCCCTGAATGTTTTAAAATCAGGTTTCTGAACCGGGGCCTTATCCTGCTCCAAAGTCTGTTTGTCCGATTGGACTTTAGCCGATGCGGTTCCAAGAAAATCCTTGAAGGACGCCGAATCTGACTTTTCACTGCTGCTCCAGGCTTTTACATCATTTGGGATTGTAGGTGCCACCTTCAGAATGCTCATTAGATAATTCTGATTTATCACTTTTTCACCTCCTTTCACAAATTGATTATTTATGGAAATTTAGTTTAAGGCTGCAGTTTTTTGCGAAATCATAGCTTTTGATAGCTTGTCTGAAACTGTTGCAGCAAACGATGGAGTCATTGCTGCCAATACCTGTGAGGTAGCATTTTTACTCATGTTTTGGAGTATCTTTACAACAAGATCCATTTTCGAAGTGCCCATTTGTTCAAGTATCTGTGCGGCTGAGGACGGAGCCATTGCCGAATAGATCTTTGCAAAGTTTGTCGTCTGGGCATCTACCTGCTGATTTTGCACTATCTGTGCATAAATTTTTTGTGCGTCCTGTGGATCCACCTGGTCAAAATAGCTTTTAAATCCGGCTGTGTCACCTTTTGCAATCAACTGATCTATTTGCTTTTTCAAAGTGTCAAGCTGTTTTGCTTTATTAATGTAATCGGCTTTTGTTTTATCAATTTCTGAAACCGATTTGCTTAGGTTATCATTGGTTTTTTGAAGATCCGTTATCTTTTTATTTGCATCGGCAAGCTGCTTGGTAAGCGTATCATTTGAATTTTTTAATTCGGTATATTTTGACCGTAACTCCGACTCGGTAAGATTCTTAAGATCATCCGCGGGAGTACTGGCTTTAGCGCTCTTTGGAAGCATCCAGCTTAAAACAGGAACATTTTTTAGAGATTTCCCATACTTGTCTGCCAGACCATTGACATTATTATGAAGAACAATATAAAAAGCCCCTCCTATAACCACCGCCATAACAGCTACTGCTGTAAGAAACGCTAAAAGACCGAACATCAATCCGTTTTTCTTCTTTTCGCTTCCTTGCGGTTTGGGGCTTTGTGACGCTTGTGATACCTGACTTGTATCCTGTTTTTCCTTAGCCATTTTTTTCCTCGTCACTTCTCATTTGTGTAATTATAACCGGCAATCTCTTCACTTAGTTTTTCTTCTGCTTTAAGGCGGGAGACAAGATATTCCTGATATTTCTTCTCCTTAAGTTTCTCAAGTATCTCTCTCTCCTGCATAGCCTTTACCAGTCGTTCTCTATAGTTATCGGCATTTTTTTGAGCCATGTTAATATTTTCTTTCTGAAGTTGAGCTTTTTCTTTCAGACGTGATATGTAGACACTGTATTCCTTTAATTTCAGTACTTTAACTCCTTTACTCGAATCGGAACTCATCTTTTTCATGCATTCTTCCTGTTCAATCTCAATATGCTTAAGTTTCTCCTTTTCCCGCTCAAGCCTTTTTACCGCTTTTCCATATTCATTCTTAAGACTTTCTTCCATTTGCTTTTTTATATTCAATACCGACTGAAGACGGAATTCAAATTTAGGCATTTTTTCACCTCAAATAATTGGTTAGGAGTTAGGAGTTCGGGGTTTTGGGTTCAGGGTTTGACAATAGTAACCCCTTATTTATACCGTGGGTTAAAACCCACGGATGAGGCAGATCAAGTCGGTTAAAACCGACTCAATTGAGCAATCGCTCCCCTCTCCTGATGTGGGAGAGGGGTCGGGGGTGAGGGCTTAACCTTTAAAGGGCGGCTGTAGGCAGCCGCCCCTACACACTACGAACTCGCAACTCTGAACTCATATAATTACAACTGTCAACTGTCAACTGTCAACTTAAAATAAACTGTACACTGTACACTACCTAAGTATGTTCCCCATCATCTCGAGTACTTCTTCATAAGTGTGGTTGTCATAGGTTCCCTGTTCCAAGAATGATATAATGTCATCTATTACGGCTATGGCATAGTCTATTTTTTCACTGCTGCCTTTTACGTAGGCACCTATGTTTATCAAGTCTTCCGAATCTTTATACACAGCCATTGATTTTTTAATTCCATTGGCGGTTTTTCTATGTTCAGGCGTAGTTATATCCGGCATTACCCTGCTTACACTTGAAAGTACATCGATTGCAGGATACTGGTTTCTGTTTGCCAGCGCTCTTGACAAGACAATATGCCCGTCAAGTATACCTCTTGCCGTGTCGGTAACAGGCTCAGTCATGTCATCACCGTCTACAAGAACCGTATAAAGACCTGTTATTGAACCATTTTCAGAATTGCCTGCTCTTTCAAGCAGCTTTGGAAATACTGCAAATACTGAAGGAGTATATCCTCTTGATACAGGTGGTTCGCCTATAGCCAGCCCAACCTCCCTCTGAGCCATTGCAAACCTTGTAAGAGAATCCATCAGTAAAAGTACATCCCTGTTCTGATCACGGAAATATTCAGCCACAGCCGTTGCCAGCAGGGCACCCTTAAGTCTGATTAAAGCCGGCTGATCGGAAGTTGCCACGATTACAACCGAGCGTGACAAGCCTTCCTCCTGTAAGTCCTTTTCTATAAATTCCCTTACTTCCCTGCCACGCTCTCCGATTAAAGCTATAACATTGATATCGGCCTTGGTATTTCTTGCAATCATACCGATCAGAGTACTTTTTCCTACTCCGCTGCCTGCAAATATTCCAACCCTCTGGCCCTTTCCTATTGTAAGTAAACCGTCAATAGCTTTTATACCAAGAGGAAGCGGTTCTGATATTCTTTTTCTTGAAAGCGGGTTGGGCGGCTGTTGATTAACCGGGTAAAAGGTCTCAATATCAAGAGGGCCTTTTCCGTCAATAGGATTACCAAGACCGTCAATAACTCTTCCCACAAGATTATGTCCAACTCCGACTTTAAGGCTGGTCCCCGTGGCAATTACGGTGCTGCCCGGTCCTATTCCGCTCATATCACCCAAAGGCATCAACAGTACTCTATTATCTTTAAAACCGACAACTTCTGCCGAAATCTCGGTATTCCCGCGCAATGTCTTTATCCGGCAGAGTTCACCGATATTTACTTCAGGACCGTTTGATTCTATGGTAAGTCCAACAACCTTTGCTACCTTACCTGAATATTCTATAAAATCATTTTCGTTCAATACTTTTCTGTATTTTGAAAGGTCTACTTTAATCATACTTTCCCCCATAATAAAAACTCGGAGGCATCGAGCCCCTCTCGTTTTTGTGATGTTTTCTTCGAAAATCATGCACCAAATAAAAAAGGGTTAAGCTCGAGTTAATTGTCAATTGTCAAATTCTCAATTCTCAATTATTCAAACTTAAACCTTATTTTACTTTCCCATTACCTGCCTGAATGCCTTTTCAATATTGTCAAGCTTAGTCTGTACACCTGCATTTACCGTTCCAAAGCTGGTCTCTACCAAACAGTCCCCATTTTTCAAAGATGCATCCTTCTTGACTGAAAATTCCGGGGCTCCCTCCAGCATGGATTTCAGCCTGTCCAAATTTGCAATTACATATTCATAATCTTCAGGAGATACCTTTAAAATCATGTTATCTTTATTGGAACATTTGTCAAATGCCTGCTTGACAAGGTATAAAATATCTTCCTTATTAAAACTGATTTCCATACCTATTACCATTTTGGCTATTTCAAGTATGGTTTCTACAGTATCAGCCTCTGCACTTTCAAGAATGGTTTTATAATCTGCCCTGGCCTGTTCCCGTACTGCTTCAGCCTCGGTCATTGTACTTTCAAACTGCTTTCTGGAAGCTTCGGTGCCATCTTCATATCCCTTTTGCCAGGCTTCTTCCTCCACAGCCTTCCTTAACTGGTTCAATTCATTTTCAGCATTGGTAATCAGTTTTTCAGCTTCAAGCCTGGCTTCTTCTATAATGACTTCAGCCTGCTCGTTTGCTTTATTTATTATTTCCTCAGGATTCTCATCCGGCGCGGTATGTTCAATTTCCTCTTCTGCTTGTTCAACAAAGTTTACTTTTTGTATTGTATCAAAGTTAAGGGGACTTTTTACCTGGAACGGAAGCCCCACGTTTACCTGATAGTTTTTGAATATTTTACTAGACAATTATTTCATCTCCTCCGCCTCTGGAAATGACAATTTCACCTGCATCCTCAAGTTTACGTATTACATTTACTATCTTCTGCTGAGCTTCTTCAACATCCTTGAGTCTTACAGGACCCATAAATTCTATGTCTTCCTTAATCATTTCAACCAGACGTTTGGACATGTTGCCGAATACAGTCTTCTGAACCTCTTCAGTAGCACCTTTTAATGCAACTGCAAGCTGATTGTTGTCGATTTCCCTGAGGAATCTTTGAATGGAGCGGTTATCAAGAGTAAGAATGTCTTCAAATACAAACATTCTCTTTTTGATTTCTTCAGCCAAATCTGCATCCTCGATTTCAAGTGTTTCCATGATGTATTTTTCAGTACCTCTGTCAACTGAATTCAAAACATCTACTATTGCCTGGATACCGCCTGCTGCAGTATAATCTTCCGTAACCAGCGAAGACAGTTTCTTTTCAAGAACCCTCTCTACTTCCTTGATAACTTCAGGAGAAGTTCTGTCCATAGTTGCTATTCTTCTTGCAACATCAGCCTGTTTGTCCTGCGGCAGCGCCGATAAGACTACGGCTGACTGCTGAGGTCTTAAGTATGCCAATATAAGTGCAATAGTCTGGGGATGCTCATTCTGTATGAAGTTCAGCAGCTGAGACGGATCGGCTTTTCGCACAAAATCAAAAGGCCTTACCTGAAGCGAAACAGTCAGCTTGTTTATAATATCAAGCGCCTTTTGGGTACCCAATGCCTTTTCAAGTATATCCTTGGCATAACCTATACCACCTTCGGCAATATACTCCTGTGCAAGACATATCTGATAAAAGTCTTCAAGTACCTTTTCCTTCTCATCCGGCGTAACCGTCCTTATGTTTGCTATTTCAAGCGTCAGCTGCTCTATTTCTTCTTCTTTAAGATGTTTGAATATCTCTGCTGACTTTTCAGGTCCCAGAGAAATTAGCAGCATGGCAGCCTTTTCTCTTCCGGAACGATCCGATTTGGAGGCATTTGCCCTTGCCAAATTTATCACCCCATAAATTTAATATGTTATAATTATTCCCAATCTTCCGAAAGCCAGTTTCTAAGAAGCTGTGCAACTGCATCCGGCTTTTGTTTGACAAATTTCTCAATTTGTTTTTTAACTTCAGATCTTTCTTCAATCTCAATTTCCGGAATGTGTTCGGTTGGCTCAGGAACTATAAACCTTGGCCCTGTTGCAGCACCTGCTGCAGCTGCCTGACCCAAAGCAGCGTCTTCGGTCTGAAGTACCGGTTTCTTTTTGGGTATCGCGGAAATCATCAAACCTATTATAAGTAAAAGCATCAATGCAAAGAATCCGTATGAATTTATCAGCTTGCTGATTGTATCGCCTATAGGTACTTTTGTAACCGCAACCTGTGCAAGCTTGTATTTGTTTACTGAAATATTGGCTGCCGGTACACCGGTAGCCTTGCTTACATCGTTGGTAAGCTGGGTTATGAATGCTGAAGTGAGTTTTGTATCATCCGGTACCCTTCGGCCATAATACAGCAATACTGTCATGGATGACTTGTCTGTAACATCACCCATTGATTTTTCTAATGTAGTAGTAGTCCTATTATAATCAAAAGCTTGATCTTTTGATGTATTACTGTATGAACCGTTTTGACTTGATCCGTTAGGATAGGACGGCGTATTTCCTGTTCCGGGATTGGTTTGCGTACCTGGAGTACCTCCCGAACCATTAGGAGATGTTGCCTGTTCGCTTGTTTCCTTGTTGGTTATCAGAGCTCCAGTATCCATACCATCGGGGTTTGCTATTGAATTGGTTACCGATTGCTGTTTGTTAAAGTCAAGTATTGGATTTGCTATTACTCTGATTGTATCAAAATTATCCACCTGACCGTTGTTAAATAAATCATAAACCTTTTTCTCAAGGTCGGTGGTTTTTTTCTGAATTAATTTTTCCTGTGTATTGGTATCTGTTGCGACATCACCGGTATCGGTGTTAAGTACATTAAGATTATTATCTACTACGGTTACATCCTTTGGGTCAAGGTTGGCAACACTGTGCGATACAACCTCCACAATTCCATGAACCTGATCGGATGAAAGCTCGGATACAGGAGTAACCTTTACATATGCTGTTGTTTTGGATTGATTGTTTTCCGATGTAAGAAAATATTCCGTTTCAGGAATGGCAAGGTCTACATCTACATCAGTAATTACATCCTTGAAATCCTCACGTAGTTTACTTAAAAGAGTAGACTTTTTATACTGCTGCCATATTGCATCCCTGTCACTGTCGGTAGAATTAATCTTAATCATGCTGAATGCATCGTCAAATGTCATGCCGCCCTTGGGATAACCGCTTTGAAGCAGCGTAACCTGCGCCTTGTTGTTGTCACCGGCATTGACATATATGCTTGTATTATTATCCTGGAGGTTATATTTTATATTGGAAGTATCCAGGATCTTTGTCATTGAACCTATATCCTGTGCCGATGCATTTCTGATAAGTGGAACGTAATTTGGTTTGGTAACTATAATAATAAAGACAGTTGTAGCAATGATAATTATTGAAGAAATAATAATTATCCTGCTTTTTTGGGATTTGTCAAGATTCTTCCAGAATTCTTTAATTTGACTTTGAAGCTTTTTAATGAACTCAGGCATTTAACATTTTCACCACCCTATAAAAATAAGGTTTTTCTTTTGTATTTATAAATTCAAATTATATCTGCATTCTCATAATTTCCTGGTAACCATCCAGGATTTTATTTCTAATAGCCACTGTAAACTGGAGAGCAAGGTCCGCTTTCTCGGTTGCTACCATGACCTGGTTGATATTATCGGTTTTTCCTGCTGCGAAATCGTTTTCCGACTGCTGTGACTGCAACTGAAGGTCATTTACCTTATTAAGCGCATCCTTAAGCATATCCCCAAAATTAACGGAATTATCATTGCTTGTATCCAGCTTATCCAACGCAGGTGTCAATTTCGGCAACGTGCCTATATTCGTGATATTACTAACAGCCACTTTAATCCCCCCGTATACATTTTTTCTTTAGTATCCTAGAGTTATTTACTTTTATTTTATTTTAAATCATTTACAACCAACTATATATCTGTAATAATTGTCAATTAACTGTCATCCGCCAAACTGTCTTTCCACTGTCAATTGTCCTCTATCAACTATCAACTGTTATTTGGTTATGTCCAGTGCTTTCATAGCCATGTCCTTGGTTGCATTTATTGAAGTTACATTAGCTTCATATGACCTTGTTGCAGATATCATATCAACCATTTCGGTCACTATGTCTACATTGGGCATTTGTACGTATCCGTTCTTGTCTGCATCAGGATTACCGGGATCATAAACCTGTTTGAACGGAGTAGAATCCTCAACTATCTGTGATACCCTGACTCCGCCTCCGCCTGAAAGCAGGCTTTGACTGCTCTCCGACAGGTATTGAGAAAATGGTGCTGAAGAAGAACGATCCTCAAATACAACCATTTTGCGTCTGTATGGAGTGCCGTTATCAGTTCTGGTAGTATTTGCGTTTGCAATATTCTGGGATATTGTATCCATCCTCAAACGCTGAGCTGTAAGACCTGAAGCACTTATATCCAAAGCACTGAAAAAGCCCATTTATCTTCATCTCCCTTCTGTAATTGCAGTTCTTAAGCGTCTGAATTCCGAATTCATACTTTGTATCAATACGTTATATCTTATTGAGTTTTTTGCCAGAGCTGCCATTTCACTGTCAGGGTCTACGTTATTTCCATCTATACGCATACTGAGTGATGAAGAGTTATCTGTCTGGACCTTCAGATCGATATTATCCACATCTACGGCATCAACAGGCGTATAGCCGCCTGAAACGGTATCCGAAGTTCCTGCATTATCCATAGCCTTGCTAAGATAATCTTCAAAGGGTACATCCACTCGTTTGTAACCGGGAGTATCAACATTGGCTATGTTTTGTGAAATAGCCCCATTTCTCATCCATGAAGCATCTACAGCTTTCTCCAGTATCTTGGTATTCTTGAACAAATTATCAATCATAGCAGTACCCTCCGTTAAAGAGACTCCAGGGATATTAAGCTTTTTCGCTACAGCACTGTTCTAGTTATTTCTGCTGTATGCCTGGTTAATATAACTGGTATAATATATTTCGACATAACATACCGCTGAAATAATTGTTTTTTAGAGGATTTTCCAGTAAAAGCATCCATCTATTTACATAATAATGGCATTATCTAAAATAAATTTTAGCATATTCTGTCTAAAAAAACAACTATATAAAGGGCTATAAAATAAAAAATAATCAACATCTAGTGTTGATTATTCTGGAAACTGTTTTATGTTCATACCAGTTATCCCATTTTAAGGCATAAAATAATGCTGAAAATAAATTTTATCATAATTTATAACTGCTCATTATATCAAGCGAGCGGCTGGCAACCATGCTGTATTTTTTCTTTTTATCCCTTTCTTTAATACCAGAAGTATCGACCAGTCCGAAATTTGCATTCATAGGCTGAAAATTCCTGACAGACTCATCCGAAATGTACCCCGCCATGGCTCCTATCACTGTAGTTCTTGGAAAAACTACAGGTTCCTTCTCCAATATTTCCATTGCTGCATTGATTCCGGCAACGATACCCGAAGCAGCCGATTCAACGTATCCTTCCACACCTGTAATCTGGCCTGCAAAATATATTTTTGATTTATTTCTTAATTTATATGTTGGTCCAAGCAGCTTTGGTGAATTCAGAAACGTATTTTTATGCATGACTCCATACCGCATAAAATCTGCATTTTCAAGTCCAGGTATCATACTGAAAACTCTTTTTTGCTCAGGCCATTTAAGTCTGGTCTGAAAGCCTACTATATTATATAGGGTCCCGGCACTGTTATCCTGCCTTAATTGCACAACTGCATAAGGTTCACGGCCTGTTGAGGGATCCGGAAGCCCAACGGGTTTCAGCGGTCCAAACCGGAGTGTATCAACACCCCTTTTAGCCATTGTTTCGACAGGCATACAGCCTTCAAAAACCACTTCCTTATCAAGTTCCTTTACCTCAGCCAACTCAGCTTTTACAAGTTCATTCCAAAAATTGTCGTACTCTTCTTTGTTCATAGGACAATTGATATAATCATCCTCACCCTTATTATAACGTGACAGTCTGTACGCTTTGCTCATATCGATAGAATCCAGTGCTACTATTGGCGCTGCAGCATCAAAAAAATGCAGATAGCCGCAGCCTGCCATCCCTGCTATATATTCAGAGAGTACATCTGAAGTCAAGGGACCCGAAGCAATAATTGTAATCCCGTTATTATCAATTTCCGTCACTTCTTCATTTACAACAGTTATATTTTCATGGTTTTTGATTTCTTGCGTTACTAATTCGGAAAAACCGGTTCTGTCTACAGCCAGAGCTCCGCCTGCGGGTATCCTGGTTTTATCTGCACAGCGCATGATAAGCGAATCCAGTTCCCGCATTTCAGCTTTAAGCAAACCAACGGCATTTTCAAGCCTGTCAGATCTTAATGAATTGCTGCAAACAAGTTCGGCAAAAGTCCCGTAATGATGTGCCGGGGTATATTTAACCGGTTTCATCTCATAAAGTCTTACCCTGATACCTCTTTTGGCTATCTGCCAGGCCGCTTCACACCCAGCCAGCCCGGCTCCTATAACGTTTACAACTTTCTCCATATTTACACCTCAATTTTAAAATAAAAAGTTGAAATTTAAGAATTCATTATATCCGAACCCTTATCTTCCAACTTAAACCCAAATCCTTAACGGTACGACGAGGGCGTCGTTCCCTACATTTAAACCTAACCCTGAATTTTAACGGAGCGCTACAGGGGGCGCATTACCTACAATTCATAGGATTAAATATCCTAACGCTTAACTCCGAACTCTGAACGGAACGGTGATGGCACCGTCCCTATTCTTCTCTCATATATCCGCAGTCTTCCTTGCTACATTTCAGTTGAGCCTTTTTTCCGGAAAATTTCTTAACCAGGAAATTACTGCATTGTGGACAGGATTCTTTTGTAGGTTTATCCCATGTCATAAAATTACACTTGGGATTATTTTCACATCCCAGATACTTTTTGCCTTTTTTGGTTTTTTTGATAAGAATCTTCCCACCGCACTTGGGGCAGTTAACACCGGCTTCTTCAATAATAGCCTTTGTATTTCTGCACTCGGGGAAGCCCGGGCATGCAAGAAACTTTCCAAATCTACCGCTTTTTATTACCATGTTGCGGCCACATTTTTCACAGATTATATCTGTCACTTCATCTGGCACTTCCACATGTCCTATACTCTCTTCCGCTTTTGAAAGAACACTTTCAAAGGGACCGTAAAAGTCCTTCATGATATCGACCCATCTCTTTTCACCTTCTTCGACATCATCAAGCTTCTTTTCCATCTGTGCGGTAAACTGTATGTCAACTATATCCTGAAAATTCTTTTTCATTATTTCAGTTACTATTTTACCAAGTTCAGTAGGTATCAGGAATTTCTTTTCCTTTTCTACATACCCTCTTGCAAGAATAGTAGTAATTGTAGGCGCATAAGTACTTGGCCTTCCAATCCCCTTTTCCTCCAGAGCCTTAACCAAAGTTGCTTCTGTATATCTTGGAGGTGGCTGGGTAAAATGCTGTTTTGGGTCCAGTTTTTTAAGTCCCAGCTTCTCATTTTCCTCTAATACGGGTATGCTCACTTCACCGTCTTCAGTTTCCTCATCCTTGCCTTCAGTATATACGGCAGTAAAGCCGGGGAATTTCATTTTGGAACCGTTAGCTTTGAACAGATAAGACCCTGCTCCGATATCAACACTTACCGTGTCATACACGGCTGATGCCATCTGACTTGCAGTAAACCTTTCCCATATCAGCTTATACAATTTATACTGATCATTGTTCAGGGAATCCCTTATAGAATCGGGTTCCATATTTATATGAGTGGGTCTGATGGCTTCATGTGCATCCTGGGAAGCAGATTTGTTTTTAAAAATCCTTATTTCTTCAGGTATATATTTTTCTCCGTATTTCTCCCTGATGAAAGTTCTGGCTTCCTGCTGAGCTTCCGAAGCTATTCTGGTTGAGTCGGAACGTATATATGTCACAAGACCTAAAGCACCTACTCCTTTTACGTCAATTCCTTCATAAAGCTGCTGGGCAACCATCATTGTTTTCTTGGTTGTAAATCCCAACTTCCTTGCTGCTTCCTGTTGCAGCGTACTTGTTATGAACGGGGGAGCCGGTGTTTTTCTTTTCTCACTTGCTTTTATCTTATTAACAATAAATTCTACATTCTTAATATCTTCAAGTATTTTATCAACTTGTTGTCCATTTTTTAGCTCTATTTTTTCGTTTACAGTACCGTGAAATCTGGCTTCGAACTGGGCCTTTGCCTTTGGTTCGGTAAGTTTTGCAATTATTGACCAATACTCTTCGGCTACAAATTTTTCTATTTCCTCTTCACGGTCACAAATAAGTCTGGTTGAAACAGATTGGACTCTTCCTGCACTTAAACCTTTTCTTACTTTTCTCCAAAGCAGCGGGCTGATCTTATATCCTACTATTCTATCAAGAACCCTTCTTGCCTGCTGTGCGTCAACTAGGTTCATGTCAATTTCTCTTGGGGATTTTATAGCACTTTTTATTGCATTCTTGGTTATTTCATTAAATGTAATCCTGCATTTGTCGGATTCATCAATATCCAGCAAATTGGCGAGATGCCATGAAATTGCCTCCCCTTCCCTGTCAGGGTCGGTTGCCAGATAAACCTTATTCGCATTCTTGGCCTCTTTCTTAATTTTGCTTATGAGGTCACCTTTTCCGCGGATAGTAATATATTTAGGCTCAAAATTGTGCTCAATGTCCACACCCATCTGACTCTTTGGTAAATCACGTATATGACCCATTGAAGCCTCAATTTTGTATCCCTTACCCAAAAACCTTCCTATTGTTTTTGCTTTAGCCGGGGATTCTACAATAACAAGATTTTCTGCCATCTGATTCCTCCATATTGAAATAGTTTATAAAAACTCAATTCAACATATCCAGTTTAAAAGTATTTTATCTTTTTCTGAACATAATAATCATATATTAACACATTTTTTTAAAAAAGCTATAAAATTATATTTTTAAACCAAATATTTTCCCCGGCAGTTGTTCAACTATACCCTTCAATTCCATTATTACAAGTGTTGAGTTAATAAGCTGCATGCTCAAATTACACTTATCAGCCAACGCATCTATTTGTATTTTTCCATCTGTAAGTTTTTCGGCTATAATCCGTTCCTCTCCTGTAAGTCCTCTCAGCACTTTACTTTGGCTTATTTCCTTTAGATTCTCTTTGCTTTCTAAAATTCCAGGTTGTGAAAACTTCAGTTCTTCCAGTATGTCATCAACACCTGTAACCAATCGGGCACCTTCCTTTATCAGCCTGTTGGTACCCAGACTATTATTGCTGTCGGCATTGCCAGGTACGGCAAAAACATCTCGTCCCTGTTCCAGAGCTATATTTGCGGTTATCAAGGATCCGCTCCTTTCATTTGCTTCAATAACAGTAACTCCTATCGACAATCCGCTTATTATTCTGTTTCTTGCAGGGAAGTTTGCCGGCAGTGGATTTGTACCGGTAACATATTCTGAAATTACTGCACCGTTTTTAGAGATTATCTCCATTAATTCCTTGTTTTCGTGAGGATAAACCATGTCAAGGCCACAGCCCAGTACCGCTATAGTTCTCCCATTTGCCCTTAAGGCGCCAATATGTGCACTTGAATCTATCCCTCTTGCCATGCCGCTGGTAATGGTAAACCCGTTTATGGCTAATTCATAAGAGATTTTCTCTGCCATATTTCTTCCGTATTCGGTCGCATTTCTCGATCCCACAACTGCCAAACAAAGCTCGTCATCCAGAAGCTCCCCCATGACATATAGTACAATAGGCGGATCATAGATCTCTTTCAGACATGCGGGATAATTACTGTTCTTCAAGGGAAGGATTTTTATTTTTCTTACGTATAAATCCTCCAGTTTCCTTTTAGTCAATTCCTTTATATTCCTGTCCGAAAGAATAGCAGCCATCTCCGGACTTACAGACTGATTTTTCAGAAGTTCGTTTTTTGATGCATGCCAAATATCATAGGGACTACCGAACGTTTGCAGAAGTTTGTATTTTTTTCTTAAGGTTATGTTCGATAAAGAACCAAGCCATACCCAATATAAAATATCCTGATCCATAAAACTCTCCTCATTTTTATACATTTAATCAGCCTGCCCAGAATTTTCTGTCCAGGCTCCTGTACTGGATAGCCTCGGCAATATGCCTCTGTTTTATATCTTCACTTTGTTCTATATCCGCTATTGTACGGGAAACTTTTAAAATACGGTTGTGAGCTCTTGCACTTAAGCCCAGTTTTTCAAAGGCATTTTTAAGAAGCTGCCTGCAATCCTCATCCAGTCTGCAGTATTTATTCATCATTGAGGGCTGCAGCTGTGAATTTGAATAAATTCTAAGTCCCTTGTATCTTTCAAGTTGAATCTTCCTTGCCCTGTTTACCCTTTCCCGGATTTCACTTGATTTTTCCTCGTCCTTTGTGCTTTCCAGATCTTTATACTTTACCGATGCAACTTCGATATGGATGTCTATCCTGTCCAAAAGAGGTCCGCTCAGCCTACCGAGATACTGCTGGACCTGTTTGGGCGTGCAGGTACACTGCTTGGACGGGTCCAGAAAATTACCGCATTTGCATGGATTGGCCGCACATAAAAGCATGGTCTTGGCTGGATACGAAAGACTGGCATTGACTCTCGATATGTTAACCATTCCATCCTCAAGGGGCTGGCGCAGTACTTCCAGTGCCTCCTTGCTGAATTCCGGAAGTTCATCAAGGAACAAAACTCCGTAATGTGCAAGACTTATCTCCCCCGGCTTTGGATATTTACCCCCTCCGACCAGGCTTACATCTGAAATTGTGTGATGAGGAGACCTGAAGGGTCTTGTGGTTACCAATGATGTGTTGGAAGGCAGCATTCCCGCAATACTGTGGATTTTTGTAACTTCAAGTGCTTCTTCAAAGGACATAGCCGGAAGAATTGTAGGCAGCCTTTTTGCCACCATTGATTTACCGCTCCCAGGTGAACCTATCATTATACAGTTATGAGCACCTGAAGCTGCTACTTCAAGAGCTCTTTTGACATTATCCTGGCCTTTTACATCTGCAAAGTCTATTTCATATTCCGTTTTGTTTTTAAACAGTTCATTTATATCAATGGTATATTCATCCAGCTGTTTTTCTCCATTAAGATGGAGTATTACCTCAGTGATATTCTTTACCGGAAGTATTCTCAGGCCTTTTACTACGGCAGCCTCATCGGCATTGGCTGCAGGCAGCACAAGGTATTCCATTCCTTCCTTTAATGCTGCAATAGCCATTGGCAGGATACCGTGTACAGGTTTTATTTCTCCGTCCAGAGATAATTCACCTATAAACATATACTTGTCCAAAGCACCGTTAACTATCTGTTCAGTAGCAGTCAGGATACCCAATGCAATTGGAAGGTCAAATGACGATCCTTCCTTTTTTATATTAGCCGGTGAAAGATTGATTGTAATTCTTCTAACCGGAAATTCCAACCCGGAATTTTTTATAGCCGACCTTACTCTTTCTTTTGATTCCTTAACTGCTATATCAGCCAGACCTACTATCTCAAATACCGGCATTCCGTTCGATATATCGGTTTCCACTTCAAGAATATACCCATCTATACCTATCAACCCGCAGCTCTTTATTTTAGAAAGCATGTGCTCCTCCCAATATTCCATATTTAACCACAAATTACAACATTATACTACACCATTTTTACATAAATGTAAATAATTTGTATAATACAGGATATGTATTTTATTTCAGATTTCTTCAAACAATAGAAAAAAGGAGGAGTATAAAATGTCTGATTCCAAGCTGCCGGTTTGCCCTGTTTGTAATGGTAAAAACTTTACGTTAAAATATGAAGCCGTTTATGTTTATTCATATACTATTGATTCAAATGCCCCGGGTTTAAAAAATGACGAGGAGTTCCTTCCTTTTTTATTTGATGCCAGGGATCAGAAAGAGACACAGCAGTATTTGGAATGCCTTGCCTGTGGGGCTAAGTATCCCTGCTATTTTAACCAGTGGAACAATGGGATTGGTGTAAAGGAGTTGAAAAATGCTGTTAACAATAAGGTTTAACCTTTAAGTCTTTCAGAAAAACTGCAGGAAAAGAGTTGACATAAATTAATTTTAACACCTCAAATTTTGTAGTATAATTATGTAGAATTTATTATAAATCCTGGAGGCACGGTTATGGACTACAGAATTTTGGGTAAAACGGGGTTAAAAGTATCAGTTGTGGGGTTTGGTGGAATCCCTTTAAACAATGTTCCGATGAATGATGCAGTTAAGCTTGTCAACAGGGCACTGGACCTTGGAGTAAACTTTTTTGATACTGCCCGCTGTTACGGTCAAAGTGAAGAAAAAATGGGAGAAGCATTGAAAAGCAGACGCAACGAATGCTATATTGCCACCAAGTCACTGGAAAGAACCAAGAAGGATATAATCAAGGAGCTTGATACCAGCTTAAGAAATCTTAAAACCGATTACATAGATCTTTATCAGATACATGATTTAAGAAAACCTGAGGATTACAGCACGGTCATGAGTCCCGGGGGTGCCCTTGAAGCTGTCCTGGACGCAAAAAAGGAAGGAAAGATAAAGCATATCGGAGTATCCAGCCATCAGCCCACATTAATAGTACAGGCTGTTAGAACCGGATATTTTGAAACCGTGCAAATACCATATAACATTATTGATTTTGAACTGTTCCAGGACGTACTGCCTGTTGCCAACGGCCTCAATATGGGAATAATAATAATGAAGCCTTTTTCAGGAGGCCTTTTCAAGGATGCATCAAAAGCTCTCAGATTTGTTCTGTCTCATCCTATAACTACTGTAATTCCAGGCATGGCATCAGTAAACGAGCTCGAAGAAAATGTGAAGGTATGTGAAAATGCTTCTGTTTTAACCGAAGCAGAGCTGGAACAACTGAAAAAGGAAGCAGACCGCCTGGGAAAGGATTTTTGCAGAAGATGCGGATACTGTCTGCCCTGCCCTCAAGGTATAGACATTCCGACCGTATTCAGGTATGAACGTTACTTTGATTCTTATTATCAGGAAGCTTGGGCCAGAGAACAGTATGAATGGCTTCCAATAAAAGCGGATGAGTGCATTGAATGCGGAAAATGTGAATCCAAATGTCCATATGAACTACATATAAAGGAAAAGCTCAAATCAGCTCATAAAAAGTTAATTTAGAATAATTAAAGGACATTGCTTAAATGTCCTTTAGTTTTGATATATTGGCTTCATATTCATCTTTCAATATTTTTATACTTTGCTTTAGTAAATTGACTGTTTGAAAATTGGCTGATATAACTTTAAAACCATATTCAAAATTCTGATCATGCTGGAATTTCCATATGACTTTCACCCTTACAGGCAATATGGTATTACCTATTGAAAGTTCCATATCAAAATCATTATCAATGTCAATATCATCCTTTGAAATTACTTTAAAACCTTCAACACTGATATTTTTTACTATTAAAATTGGATTTCCCGAGGTTGAATTTGATTTCATATATGCATAAAGTGAAACAGGAAATCTTTGATTGATACGTTTATCGGTAATAACATCGAAATTGTCTGCTTCTACAGTAACGGTCCTTGAACCTGGGTTTATAGACGTAATTATGCAGCTTGATAAATAGATGGACCCTTCATCCTCATAACCCATTGTAACCGGTTCATCCTCAAATAAATTATATGCAGCAAAGTCCTTTGTGAGCTTCAATGTTATTAAATTATCTTTAACTTCAGTCACTAAACTGCTTAGCGGGCTCATGGATGAATAGTAATTTAATGAAACTACGTAACCCGGTTTTATCTGCATCTGCCACCACCTAAATCCCTTAATTATTTATCTCTTAATAACTTGCGGAGTTCGTCCATAAATGTATTGATATCCTTGAACTGCCTGTAAACTGACGCAAATCTGACATATGCAACCTCGTCCAGTATTTTTAGCCTGTTCATTATCATTTCACCTATTGCCTGGCTTGTAATTTCCCTTTGGAATGAATTGTATATCTGAGCCTCTATTTCATCTACAAGCTTTTCCAGATCATTTATTGATACTGGCCTTTTTTCGCATGCCCTTAGTAAACCGTTTAAAAGCTTCTCCCTGCTAAAGGGCTGTCTGGTCTTATCCTTTTTTATTACCAACAGCGGAAGACTTTCAACCTTTTCGTAAGTTGTAAACCTGCGTAGGCACTTTGAGCACTCTCTCCTTCTTCTGATAGCAAACCCCTCATCAGTTGGCCTCGAATCAATAACCTTGTCCTCTTCGAAACCGCAATACGGACATTTCATATGGCACCTCCCAATTATTCCGGTTGGCATATTTGTATAAATATAACAAACCGGATTTTATCTTTAGTAAACCTACCCAACATATTGTATCGGCTTTTTTTGTATATACTTTATACAGATATGAAAAATAGCTTACAAGTAATAGTTAAGAGATGGAAAATATTCAAACATCAAAATGCTTTCTTATGTACCTTTCGTCTACATCAACAAGAATAATGTCTTCTCCTATCTTTTTTACATTTTCCCACGGAATAATGAATTCGTTATCTTTCCCGAGTATGCCAAAAAGCCTTCCGCCTCCCGGAATAATAATTGCTTCAATACTTCCTTCCTCCAGATTCACTTCTACGTCACAAACAAATCCAAGTCTTCTTCCGTCTGTGATATTTATTACCTCTTTCTGCTTAAAATCAGAAGTCCTACTCATTTTACACCCCCAAAGCAATAAAATCAGCTGTACAATTCTTGTACCATTTGTATATTTATATGTTGATTTTTTTTATCTATGAAAGACAACCTCACTATATTTTAAATAGAAATATAGAATTCAATATTTGCTAAAAAAAAAGCACAAAAGAGGTTTTAAAGTCTTTTGTGCATTATATATTCCTATTTATAAAATCAGATATATTTTTTCATATGCATGAGAGCCGTTTTTTCAAGTCTGGAAACCTGTGCCTGAGATATTCCTATCTCCTCTGCAACTTCCATCTGTGTTCTTCCTTCAAAAAATCTTAGATTCAAAATCAGTTTTTCCCTGTCATTGAGCTTCCGCATCGCTTCTTTTAGTGCAATCCCCTCAAGCCATCTTTCATCATGGTTTTTTTCATCGCTTACCTGGTCCATGACAAAAATAGCATCTCCACCATCATGATATACCGACTCGAATAGTGATATCGGATCCTGGATGGCATCCAATGCAAATACTATTTCCTCCTTGGGTATTTTCAATTCCTCGGCAATTTCAGCTATGGAAGGTTCCTTGGCGTTTTTGTTTGTTAGCTTTTCCTTTGCCTGAAGAGCTTTATAAGCAATATCTCTAAGAGACCGGCTTACTCTTATTGAGTTGTTGTCTCTAAGATATCTCCTGATTTCTCCAATTATCATAGGTACGGCATAAGTAGAAAACTTAACATTTTGTGTTACATCAAAGTTATCTATTGCTTTTATCAAGCCGATACAGCCTACCTGAAACAAATCGTCCACATATTCACCGCGGTTGTTGAACCTCTGAATCACACTTAAAACGAGCCTAAGATTTCCTCTTATGAATTCCTCTCTTGCGGAGGTATCTCCCTTATGCATTCTTTCGAACAGCTCTTTTTTTTGTTCGTTTGTCAGAACTGGCAATTTAGAAGTGTTAACACCACAAATTTCAACCTTGTTGACCAGCATAGAAAAACCTCCCGTAGCAAAATTCCGTACGTAAAACATTATTGCCACGGAGGTTATTTTTATACTGTAAAACCAATCAAAAATTTTTCAGCAAAACCCTTGACATATTGACAGCTGTAATATTAGCCGTTTTTTTTACGGAATGTGTAAGGTTACACATTGGGAGTAAAATTATAGAACGGCTTATATTACAGCTGTCATTTCCTTTTAACCTGCGTAAGAGGAATAATAGTCATTCTTTTTTACGGGCTGTGCACGGTGTCCGTTCACAGAGGGAGTAAAATTATAGAATGACTTTTTCTCTTACGTCTTATTGACAGCTGTAATATTAGCCGTTTCTTTTTTATGGAATGTGTGAGGCACACATTGGGAGTAAAATCTATAGTACGGCTTATGTTACGGCTGTCATTTCCTTTTTTGCCTGCCTAAGAGAAATAATAGTCATTCTTTTATGCGGGTTGCTTGCGACAATCGCACGCAATGTAGCATAATTTATAGAATGACTTTTTCTCTTATATCATCTTATTTATCTCTTTTTTCAATCTGCTTATAATTCGCTTTTCCAATCTTGATATATATGATTGTGAAATACCCAGCATATCTGCCACTTCCTTCTGGGTCTTTTCTACACCATTGGAAAGTCCGAATCTAAGCTCCATAATCTTTTTCTCCCTGACAGAAAGCTTTTTCATTGCATTATTGAGAAGTTCCTTATCCACTTCATCCTCAATACTTCTATGAATAAGATCATTGTCAGTGCCGAGTATGTCGGACAGAAGCAGTTCATTTCCATCCCAGTCTATGTTTAACGGTTCGTCAATGGATATCTCGGTTTTTACCCTGTTGTTTCTCCTGAGATACATCAAAATTTCATTTTCAATACATCTTGAGGCATAAGTAGCCAGCTTTATATTTTTTGAAGGATTGAACGTATTGATGGCCTTTATAAGACCTATAGTTCCTATTGAAATAAGATCTTCTACTCCAACCCCTGTATTCTCAAATTTTCTTGCTATATAAACCACAAGTCTGAGGTTTCTCTCAATGAGAATTGACTTTACGCCAAAATCACTATCTTCAAGCTTTCCAAGAAGATAATTTTCTTCTTCACTGCTGAGCGGCGGTGGTAAGGCTTCACTGCCGCCAATATAATATATAGGCTGTTCTTTTTGAATTTTTAACTTTTTAAGAAGATTTAAATATTTTATCCAGAGTTGCAGCTTCAGTTTCTTTATTATAAACATTGGAAAGCCCCTTTCAAGATATTATCAACCGACCAGTTCAGGATTCAGCAAAGCTTTGTATCTCTCGTTTCTGGATAGTATACTGTTGTATATTCCTATTATCACTTCATTTATATCTTTCTTGTGCTGATTTTCTCCTATTTCTATATAATCCGGCTTGAATCCCAACAGCATACCGTTTTGCTTGCCCAGAGAACTGAATGGAATAAGCCGGAATCTGGCAATCCACTCAGAATTAGATATTATATTGGTTACACAAGTCAAATCGTTCTCCCGGGAGTTCTCATATATGTTCTTTATTTCTTCAGGCAGTATTTCTCTTAATGCATTAAACTCCACAACTACTACAGGCAGATTTGATAAAGGATCAAACAAGGAATTTCCTGTATCAATTAAAGCTGCCATTCCTATTTTTTTGCTTTCAAATGAAATTTTAAGCGGTATTAAAAGTTTATCCCTTTCAAATCTGTGCTGAAATATCTCCCAGAATATTCTGACTATAATACCTACAGTAACTACAGACAATAGAAGTACAATTGTTTGTGACTGCCAGAATACATAAACAACACCGTTTTTTAAAAAACCTCCGTTTTGATTAAAGTAAAGGAAAGCAAAAGCAGCACCTGCGAAAATAAAAGTAGATGCATAGAACAAAACCAGTATTTTAATGAATTCCCAGACTTTCTTCGGTGTAAAGACCAATGCAACAATGAGCAAGGAGAGAGCAAATTTGGAGAATGCAGTGTAGTATATTTTAAACCCTGGACAGATTAAAAGGAAAACTACATATAAAGCTCCTACAAAAGCACCTATAAATAATCTGAGGGTAGAAGTCTTTCTTTTAGAAAACTTGGATGTAACCATCAAAATTAAGAAATTCATTACCAGGTTCTCTAAAAAAAGCACATCCAAATATACTTCCACATTTATACCCCACAGTCAGACATCCCTTATATACTTATATTCAGTAGCTTGTTTCTTTATGTTATATTATACTTTTTGTAAATATAATAATTTGTCAAATGATATTGTTGAAAAAGGAAAATCGTATGACAAAAAAAAACAGGATGTCTGCTGACATCCTGTTTCAAGCTTATATTTTTATTTAAATCTGTTTCTTCTTAAAAAAGTTGGTATATCAAGCTCATCACCCGTTGGGGGAACGGTAGTCTGTTGTTTATCGATTTGAGCTGAGGAAGGTACATTCTTTTCAGCAACTTTGTCTGTCTTCTTGAATACAGGTCCCTTATCAAAACCTGTAGCTATGACAGTAATCTGGATTTCGTCCTTTAAGTTGTCATCAATAACCGCTCCGAATATTATATTGGCATCCGGATCTACGGATTTTTGTACAAGTTCTGCGGCTGTATTGACTTCAAACATTCCCAAATCGGCACCGCCTGTTATATTAAACAGTACTCCTCTTGCACCTTCTATTGAAGTTTCAAGCAACGGGCTGTGTATTGCCTGCCTTGCTGCTTCTTCCGCCCTGTTTTCACCTGATGCTTTTCCTATACCCATATGTGCAAGACCTGTATCTATCATTATGGTCTTAACATCCGCAAAGTCCACATTTACAAGGCCAGGTACCGCAATCACATCAGATATGCCCTGTACACCCTGTCTTAATATATCATCAGCTATTTTAAAGGCATCGACTATAGATGTCTTCTTTTCTACAACCTGAAGAAGCCTGTCGTTGGGGATGGTAACCAGTGTATCAACACTGCTTTTTAAGTTTTCTATCCCTCTCTCGGCATGCTGCATACGTTTTCTGCCTTCAAACATAAAAGGCTTAGTTACTACGCCGACAGTCAATATTCCCAATTCCTTGGCAATCTGTGCAACAACTGGTGCTGCTCCGGTTCCTGTACCGCCGCCCATTCCTGCTGTAACAAAAACCATATCCGCACCTTTAATAGCTTGTGCTATTTCGTCTTTGCTCTCATTTGCCGCCTTTTCACCGATTTCAGGGTTTGCTCCGGCTCCAAGACCTTTAGTTAGCTTGTCCCCTATCTGTATTTTAGTATTGGCTTTCGAAGTAAATAAAGCTTGTTTATCAGTATTTACCGCAATAAATTCAATGCCGCGCAAACCTGCTGCAATCATTCTGTTTACAGCATTGCTTCCGCCGCCGCCGACACCTATAACTTTTATCTGTGCGAATTGCCCCATGTCAAGATCGAATTCCAGCAATTTGAGTCCCCCTTTTTTAGAGCTTCTTATCATTTGTTTATCTGGAAAATACACCTACAGCCAAATCAGTATAAGCCTGCCAATTAAACAGTTCATACACCGGCTTCTAATTGTCAAAAACATAATTCACATTAGCATAATTCAGATTAGTCTTTAGATTGTTTTTAAATCTACTTTAAATATATATTATTGTCAAAAATAACGCAACATAAGATTTATACATATGCATAGAATATTATAAACTAAAATAAGTAAATTGTATAGCAGTATCAATATAATATGGATGAAATATGGAAATTAAATCGGCTTATAGTCAACTTAGCTTTTTAAACAATGCAGAAAGCTTTTTAAAAACCCCGTTTTCATTATTTTTCTGAACCTGCTTTTTGTTCTTTATTTCATTTATAAGGCTTGTACCTTTTTTATTATTGTTGGCAAACCTTACAATTCCGGCAGCTGTCATAAATTCGGACTTTGTTATTCCGTTAAGTTTAGGTGTGGCAATACGTACAGGAAGCTCAAATACTTCCGATGCCAGCTGTTTTCCGCCGTCTATATGTGAAATTCCGCCTCCTGTCAAAACTATACCGGCAGGCAGACTTTCGCGTATTCCGGATTTGCATAAAAGTTCATTACACAGATATAATATTTCATGTACCCTGCATTCGATTATTTCAACAACCTCAGATACCTTAACGGCTTTTTTCTTATTTTCGTTGATCTCATTCACAAGTATATCCTGATCGTTTTTAATCAGTGAAGTAAGGGCAAGTTCAAACTGTCTCTTGATTTTTTCAGCATCGTTATGAGATATTTTAAGTCCGATGGAAATATCGTTGGTTATATGGTCTCCACCAACCGGAATAGAATCATAAAAAAGCAACCGGTTGTTTTTATAAACAGATATATCAGTAACTCCTCCGCCTACATCTACCAAAATTACTCCTATATCCTTTTCTTCCTGCGTCAAAGCCATTTCAGCAGTTGCAAAAGATTCGACAACCAGTCCGTCAATCTTTAAACCAGCTTTTTCAAGGCTTTTAATAATATTCTGAGCAGATGTTATTTTTGCTGCAATTACATCTGCGTCGACTTCCATTTTTACTCCCAGCATACCTATAGGATCGACAATTTCATCATATCCATCTATAATATACTGTCTGGGTATTATGTCTATAAGCTGTCTGTCTTCAGGCAGTTCTATATCTCTAACATTGTGCAAAACCTTATCAATATCTCTCTGAGATATTTCATTTTCTTCTCCCGACCTGTTTATTTCAGAACGGTAATTCAATACCGATACGTGCATTCCAATTATATTAACATAGGCTGAGCCGATTTTTATATCAGCTTTTGCTTCCGCTTGTTCAACAGAATTCTTAACAGCCCTCGCAGTGCTTTCAATATCGACTATTACACCTTTTTTTATACCGCAGCAGGAATCCATGCCTTCTCCGATTATTACAAGTTCATCAGCCCTGCCAAGCTGACCGATAACCGTACATACCTTAGAAGTGCCAATATCGATCCCTACGATAATATCACTCACTTGATTATACCTCCCAAGAATAGACCTTCCACTGTAGAATTTTAAGCACCAGAAGCTATTTCGACAAAATATCAGTTACTTCTCTATTATATTATCTTTTTTCAAAAATTTGTTCAATAGGAATCTTCTAATAATTGCAAAATTGAGGAAGAGTCTGTTTCCAAAAGCAAACACAGCTGCAAGATATATGGGAATACCCAGCTTGTCCCCAATATAGGCCAACAAAGCAGCCAATAACGCATTTCCAAAAAAGCCCGAAAGGAAAACCTTCATGTCAAATTTACTTTGAAGTGATGCGGCTATACCGCCGAAAACCGAATCCAATGAGGCAAGAATTGCCACCGCAACATAGTTTGAGTATTGTGAAGGTATGTAATATGGAACAAAAAGTCCTAAAAGTATTCCTGCAACCAAGCCTAAAATAGGCATCATATGTATTCCCCCCTAAGATTTTCATCTTTTTTGTGTACTTGTTACCACCTTTTACTTAATTTGCCGGTGCGAATTCAGGATTGCTGCTTGTAAAATCCAAGCTGCCCTTATCAGTCTTTTTAATATGCTTTACATACACTTCCCTAAGAAAAAGTATCCTGTAATTCAAGTCATCCAGTTTGCCCAGATTGACCAATATTCTGGAATCCAGCATGATTTTGATATTTCCTGTATCACTTGCGTCAATATAATTTACAATCTTACTTATTTTAAAGGCATCATTCTTATCCGAAGCTTCAAGTGCATTCATCAGCTGAACACTTAAATCAAATGCTTCCTGGTTTTTAATATCAAGTTTTTGACCGGGCTTGTACCCATTGAATTCAAGGCCTTTTAGAGAAGGCAAATGCAGATTTTCGGTTTTATTTATCGCATCTGCTACGTATTGCTCTCTGTCTACCAAAAGGTTGGTACCCAAATAAGGTATTATAAAAGCCGGTGTTCTTTCTACTATTTCTATTTTAAAAATTCCCGGTAAATGCAGACGGATAGTGGCAGATTTTATATATGGGTAACTTGACAGTATTTTATTTTCACCATCTTTATACCTGAATAAAAATATACCTTTAAAACTATTGCCTATTGTTTTGAAAGCGTTTTTTCCTGTTTCTATTCCTGAAGCAGCTATAATATCACTGTTTGAATATCTGTGGCTGCCCTGTACATCAATCCGGGTTATTTTAAACAGCGGAGACAATGCTAAAATTACCAGTAATACGGCTAAGAAAATTATTACAATAAATGATTTTAACCATTTGTGCTTCTTCTTAATCTTTTTCTTTCCGCTTTTTTTTCCTGCAGCCTGACGACTGTGGCTTACGCCGTTCTGCATGTTTAGCTCGTGTACCTTCAAGGGAATTTACCTCTTTAATCAATTTTATTAATTTTAGCACCTATCTGTGCCAATTTTATGTCTATATCCTCATAACCTCTTTCTACATGATGGAGGCCGTTGATTGTGGTATCACCTTCAGCTGCAAGCCCTGCTATAATAAGTGCAGCTCCGCCCCTCAGGTCTCTTGCGGTAACACTTGCTCCATTAAGCTTTTTTACACCTTTGATTACAGCAAGCCTGCCTTCCAGCTTTATATTTGCGCCCATTCTTAATAGTTCATCCACATGCTTGTATCTATTTTCAAAAACAGTTTCCACCATAATGCTGGTGCCCCTGGCTATTGACAGATAAGCTACCATTTGAGCCTGCATATCGGTAGGAAAACCCGGATATGGCAGCGTTCTGATAATGTCTATTGCTCTGGGCCTGATAGGTCCTGACAAGTGTATTATATTTTTTTTGCAGTTAATCCGGCAGCCGCTTTCCCTCAAATTGGATATGGCAGAAGTCAGGTGCTCAGGAATAACATTTTTTATATAAACGTCCCCGCCGGTTATTGCTGCAGCCATCATATATGTACCGGCTACTATCCTGTCGGGAATAACTGAATGTTCAACATTCCTGAGTCCTCCGCTGCAGCCTTTTATTCGAATAACACTGGTACCTGCGCCGTATATATTTACGCCAAGGTTAACCAGGAAGTTCTGTAAATCAACAATTTCCGGTTCTTTAGCAGCATTTCTTATGTAAGTTTCTCCTTCTGCAAACACCGAAGCAAGCATGACATTCTCTGTAGCACCTACACTGGGATAGTCCAATTGTATATCGCAGCCTTTAAGTCTGTCTGCTTCGCAGGATATAAAACCGCGATTGGTATCATGAATTCTGGCGCCCATGCTTTTCAATGCCTTTAGATGCAAATCTATGGGTCTTGGGCCTATTTCACATCCACCCGGATGTGTTACTTTATTGGCTCTTCTTAATTTTACCACGGTAAAAAGTGTGTATCAATTAAATATAGGCAATAATATCAACAAAGTTTTAAAAATTTTACAAGAAGGCTTTGTTGCTTAATGCTGGTATTCAACTTTACCGCTTTGAATCAAGCAGCCGCTCTCAGAGGATAAACATCAATTAAATTTGAAATATCGTTGAAGCGTTCGATATTTCAAGTGAACGGCTGAAGTATAATAATGAGGTGGTAAAGTTGAACTGGTAATTAATAAAATGGTGTGCCTTCGTATACTACATTATGTTATAATAAATGGATACTTAGGTACATAGTAATTCCAAATACATTAATGGATGATAATACCCGGGAGAAGATATGAATTTAAGACTGATTATTACTATAATAGTAACTAAAATAGTTATAAAGCTGTGTAGACTCATGCATTGGGGAGGGACAACCCTTTCGGGTAAAATAGCTATCCGGCTGTACCCCAATATTGCCAAAGCCGTCTCAAAAGATTTCAGAGTAATCATGGTTACAGGAACTAACGGAAAAACCACTACAACACGTATAATAGGACAAATTCTTGCAGAGAACGGTATTCCTTATATAACAAATAAATCGGGAGCCAATCTGGTGTATGGAGTAATATCAACCTTTATAGAATCGGTTGATATAAAAGGCAAAAGCAGCAAAAATACCGCTTTGATAGAAATTGACGAGGCTGCCTTCAAGAGGATGTGTGATTTTATAAAGCCCGAAATCCTGGTTGTAACCAACTTTTTCAGGGACCAGCTTGATCGTTACGGAGAACTTTATTCCACATTGAAAAAGGTCACCGGGGGCATAGAAAAATCACCATCTACCAAGTTAATACTTAACGCAGACGATTCCCTTTGTGCATCGCTTGGCAGAGGTAAAACCGGAAACATACTATATTATGGTATGGAAAAGAAGGCCTATACCGGATCCAACGAGTCGGTAAACTCCGATGCAATGTTTTGTTATTACTGTAAAACAAAATATGATTATGAAAATCACGTTTATGGCCACCTTGGAGGATTCAAGTGCCCTAACTGCGGCTATTCCAAACCTTCAACAGACATCACCTGCACTGGAATAGAGGAGCTCACCAGTGTATATTCGAAAATAGCTTTTTCAGCCAGGGCAAGGAAAATATACAAACCTATAAATTGTATGAAAAAACTTGATGCTGAAAAGAGAAGTTATAAAGGTAAAAACTTTGTTTTAAGCAATTCAATATCGGACAAAACCTATCATGCAAAAATAAATCTGCCCGGCTTATATAATATTTATAATTCACTTGCGGCAATATCTTTAGGAAATATGCTGGGATTACCGGTCGACAAAACAATAGAGGCTCTGGGTAATTTTGAATGCGGTTTCGGAAGAATGGAAACAATTGTTACCAATGATAAAAACATCAAACTGATTCTGGTAAAAAACCCTACCGGTTTCAATCAGGTAATTGATTATCTGCTTACTGAAGAAAAAAATATTCAGCTTGCATTCCTTATTAATGATAAATATGCTGACGGTACTGATATTTCCTGGCTTTGGGATGTCGATTTCGAAAAGCTTCAGCATATTCAGGAAAAAACTGATAATATATATACTTCTGGTATACGTGCCGAAGATATGGCTCTGCGTTTAAAATATGCCGGAATATTTACCGACAAGATAAGTGTAATCAGAAACTATTCCGATTTGATTGACAAAGGCCTTGAAAGGACATCGCCCGGACACAGCTTTTATATATTGCCTACTTATACTGCAATGCTGGATATCAGGAATGTTCTCAGAAAAAAATTCGGGTTAAAGGAGTTCTGGAAATAACATGTACACTCTTAATATATGTCATCTCTACCCCGACCTGCTCAACCTGTACGGTGACAGGGGCAATATTATCGCTCTGCGCAAACGTGCCGAATGGCGGGGGATTAATGTAAATGTAACCAATCTTTCCCTTGGTGATCAATTTACACCTGAAGCATACGACATTGTATTCTTAGGCGGAGGTCAGGATTACGAACAGGAAATTCTGCAGGAGGATGTCCTTGTAAGAAAAGGTTCTTTTATAAGAGAAGCAATTGAACAGGATAAAATATTTCTCTGTATTTGCGGAGGCTACCAATTACTGGGAAAATACTATAAAACCTGGGAAGGGAAGCAGATCAACTATCTTGGCGCCTTGAACCTATGGACTACAGGCGGCAGGAAAAGAATGATCGGAAATACGGTATATGAACTGGATTTTCTTAAGTCGGATAGCTGTGACGGAAAAATAGTAGGTTTTGAAAATCATTCGGGCAGAACGTACCTTGGGCCGGAGGTCAAGCCCCTTGGCAAAGTTATAAAAGGATATGGCAATAACGGTGAGGATTTATCTGAAGGTGCAATGTATAAAAATGTTTTTTGCAGTTACTCCCACGGAAGCCTCCTACCCAAAAATCCCACGTTTACCGATTATTTGATAACGCTGGCTTTAAAGCAGAAATACAGCGATTTTGTGTCCTTGTTCAAGCTTGATGATGAGCTGGAAAACCTGGCCCATGATACCATAATAAAAAGGGTAGCGGGGAAATATTAAAGCCTTTAAAAATAAAAGATTTTAAGGAAGGCTTTAATGAAATGCTCTTAACGGAAATTAAAAAATTAAGGTGGAATTATAATTTCCTAAGCATTATAACAAGCCTTAATAGAAAGATTTAAAAGAAAGACTTATGATGGAGGATCTATGGCGAAAGCTTATTTAGTAAAAGGCAAGGAAAAAAGAGTTGAGTACGGTCATCCATGGATTTTTAAAAGTGATATCGATATAACCGAGGGAAGCTTTGAAAATGGTGATGTGATAGATGTTTACAGCTTCAAAAAGAGGTTTCTCGGCAGGGGCTATATAAATTTAAAATCTCAGATTTCTATCAGAATGCTGACCTATGAACATGAAGAAATAAATTATGCTTTCCTGTATAAACGTATACAGGATGCATGGGAATACAGAAAAAAAGTGGCAGACATAAACAGCTGCAGGGCTATATTTGCTGAATCGGATTTTTTACCTGCATTGATTGTTGACAAATTCGGCGGATATCTGGTTGTCCAGGTTTTATCTCTGGGCATGGAAAAATTCAAACCGATGATAATAGACATCCTTGACGATATAATAAAACCGCTAGGAATATATGAAAGAAGCGATGTGGCAGTAAGAGAGCTTGAGGGTCTTGAACAAACCAAGGGATTTCTTAAGGGTAATTTCGATACTAATGTTGAAATGATTGAAAACGGAATAAAGTTTATGGTAGACGTTGAAAGCGGGCAGAAAACAGGATATTTTCTTGATCAAAAGGAAAACAGGGCAGCCCTTCGTCCATTTGTAGAAAATGCCAAGGTCCTGGATTGTTTTACACATGTTGGGTCCTTTGCCCTCCATGCAGGATATTACAAGGCAAGGGAAGTAACTGGTATAGATATTTCGGAGCACGCAGTACATTGTGCCTCAGAAAATGCGAAGCTCAACGGTCTTGAGAATACCGTAAGATTCGAAACAGCAAACACCTTTGACAAGCTCAGAGAATGCTATGATAACAGGGAACATTTTGACGTTGTAATTCTTGACCCCCCTGCCTTTACTAAAACACGCGGAGCTGTCGAAGGAGCTGTCAGGGGTTACAAGGAAATAAACCTAAGGGCCATGAAAATAATCAGCAGCGGAGGTTTTTTGGTTACCTGTTCATGTTCACATCATGTTGATCCGGAATTGTTCATGGATATAATTTATAACGCCGCAATTGATTCCAAAAGAAAAGTAAGGCTGATAGAATACAGGTCACAGGCAAAGGATCACCCGATACTTATTGCTGCTGAAGAAACACAGTACCTGAAATGCGCAATATTGCAGGTGGTATGATGTAGGGAACGGCGCCCTCGTCGTTCCGCTCGGAGTTTGGAGTTCAGGAATTAGAGCCATTTAATTAACAGAACTCACCCCATACCCCTCTCTTTCCAAAGAGAGGTGCTTTTAAATAAAAAGGGCAGATATGGAATCTGCCCCTACGACTATCTCTCAACTTTTAACTCCGAACCCCAAACTGCGAACTCCTAACTCCTAAATTCTCATTTATATCCCCTTCATAAGCGTGCTTCCGTATTTCTTTGCTACCGTAATAATATCTTCCATATTTTCTATTTCGCCTAGTACAACCCCTGCCTTACCCCTGTATATCCTCAGAGCATTGCTTAATGCCTTAGTATTGGATGACTCAAATATGAAGGGAAGTTTTGAATAGGTCTGCAGTGTTTTTACCGCTTCGGGAAGTACGGTCTCTATTCCGTCCACTCCATCGAGATTGATATATACTGCATTCGAATCTTCTTCTGTCAACTCCATTGATATATCTACAAGACAGTCCATACTTCCTTCCGATAGATCCTTTAACATTGAGTTGTCTGCTTTTGCAACTATTTTGCCTGCTTTCAAATCTGTTTTATCCAAATTCAGCGATTTCACATCCGAGGTTATTATCCTGTCACAATTACCTGCCGGTTTAACTGGTGCAAGTCCTTCTATATTCTTCCTTATTTCAGCAATGAATTCAGGTGTAGTCCCGCAGCATCCTCCTATCAATCTTGCTCCGTATTTGACAAATTCTTTTGCTATTTCTGCAAAGCTTCCGGGGCATTCCGAATATACCGTTTCTCCGTTCACAACCTGAGGTATTCCGGCATTTGGCTTTGCACTTAGATAGACATCGCCCGTCTGAGACATACTTTTTACTATTTCCAACATGTTGGCAGGTCCCGAAGAACAATTTGTACCAACAATATCCGCTCCAAGTGATTTGAGAACCGTTACAACCGTATAAGGATCAGAGCCCATTAACGTTTTGCCGTTTGCCTCAAAAGACACCGAGCATATCAAAGGCAGGTCTGAATTCTCTTTGGCGGCAAGAAGAGCAGCCCTCATTTCAGCAAGATCGGTAAAGGTTTCAAAGTTTATTATGTCCACGCCACCTTCTGCAACTGCCTTAACCTGTTCTGCATAAATTTCATAAGCCTGTTCGAATTTTAGCTCGCCATATGGTTCCAGCAGTTTGCCCAAAGGACCTATTGATGCTGCGACATAACCGTCCCGGCCCATTACTTCACGAGCCAGCCTTGCACCTTCAAAATTTAATTCATAAGTCCTGTCACCCAGGGAATATTCACTCAGTTTAAGCCTGTTTCCCTGAAATGTGTTTGTCTGGATTACATCAGCCCCTGCTTTTCTATATTCACGGTATATCTGTTTTACCTCTTCCGCATGGGTCACATTCCAAAGCTCGGGGCACTCTCCGCCCTTCATGCCCAGTTTTTGAAGCATGTATCCTTTGGAACCGTCATATATAAGTACTTTGCTTTTAATCTCTTTTAAAAATTCTCTCATTATAACCCATCTCCATAAAAAAATAAAAGTGATAGAACGATTTTGAAACTCATTCTACCACATTTTGAAACAATATTAAATGTTTTTGTTTCTGCTTAAAGTATTAAAAAAAGACTATATTATTAGAAAAACCATATCAGCCTGCTTTTGAGCCTGGAACCAACATTGTATAACCTTCACTCAAATTGACAATCCTGTTGTACCTTACCTCATAGTCAGCTTTATCACCGTTTGGGAATGAAACAGAAGCCTTACCCACCATTTCTTCCTTCCCTTTTTCCAATTTGATTTTAAACCCTTCATCATCTATCAATTTGTAAATATCATCATAATAGAATTTATTATTGTACTCTCTTATGATATCAAAAAGAATTTTTTCATGTGGATGCGCTTGACGAGACATAACTACCTCCAGCATTTTTTTATAATTATATCAACATAGTTGTATTAATTCAACTAAAATATTCCAGCGGAAAATATCATAATTTGTTTTTTTTAGGAAACCTTGAAACCCCTTTAACTGTAGTACTTGCTGTACATTTCAAATAACAGATACAAATTTATGAATAATCCTCTTACAGGCATTTCCCTTGAATTAGAGCGTCTAGCCCTTACCATAAAGGCTTTACAGGCTTATTTGTTAAATGCTTCTATCAGCCTTATAACTACTGGTCCCAAAAGTATCATGAATATTGTAGGGAAAATGAATAATACCATTGGTATAAGCATCTTAACAGGTGCCTTCATGGCTTTTTCCTGAATTCTCTGTTTTTTCTTCTGACGTATCTGGTCTGACTGGAGTCTCAATACATTACCTATACTTACCCCGAATTGATCGGCCTGGATTATTGAGCTTACAAATGTAGTCAGGTCCTGTACACCGACTCTGTCTGCCATATCCTTCAGAGCATCCTTTTTTTGCTTTCCAACCTTTATTTCATTAAGGACATCTCCAAACTCATCCGAAACCGGTCCCGGCATTCTTTCTATAACCTTGGATATGGCACCGTCGAAGCCAAGTCCGGCTTCTACACTTACAGTAAGCAAGTCAAGCACATCAGGCAGCACAGCCATTATTTTTTTCTGTCTTTCCTTAATTTTGTTCTTTAAAATGGTATTAGGCAATAAATATCCTAAAATAATTTCAGCAAGACACATCAATATTACATTCTTTGATGGAAGCTTTCTGGAATAACCTATTAACAGTGTCAGTCCCGGAAGCAGAGTCAAAAAAAGCAGTTGGAGGTTGACCCAGCCCTTAACCGTCATGTTGAACGGATTGCCTGCCATGACAATTTTCTTCTCGAGAGAGCCGGTAATCTCCTTTGGGGTAATTTTTATGATGATTTTACTTATGTCATCCAGAACCGGTTTTATCACCCTGACAAAAATGGGTTGGTTAAGTTCATTATCCTGATTTTTGATATTGTTTTTTGAAATCCTGTCAAGACGGGCGCTTATCAACATTTTAGTACCAAATAAATGACATAGAACATAATAGAACAAAAGAAACAGTGTAACGGCAGATACTATAAAAATGAGCAGTAACAACCAAATCGCCCCCTAAAACTTTATATTTACTATCTTCTTAATGGCAAATATACCAATCAGCTCCATTACTGCAGCCGTTACAAGTATTATATTACCAAGAGTAGTTTTAAACAGCATTCCTATCTGCTCGGGATTTATCATATAAAGAACTACGCATAAAATAGGGGGTATCAGTGAGATTACCATTCCTGACATTCTGCCCTGCGCCGTAATTGTTCTGATTTCACCTTTTATCTTTATCCTCTCCCTGATAGTAAAAGATATGTTATCCAGAATCTCTGAAAGATTGCCTCCGGCTTGTCTTTGTATAAGAACTGCGGTTATTACCAGGTCAAGATCCTCACTGGCAACCCTGGAAGTAAGGTTTTCAAGTGCTTTTTCAGTACTCTGACCCAGATTGATTTCCTTCTGCAGATAAAGGAATTCCTCCGATATTGGCCCAGTCATCTCTCTGCTGACTGTTTCTACAGCCTGAAAAAAGCTATAGCCTGCTTTTAGTGAGTTTGAAATCATTACAATGGCATCATTCAGTTGCTCGTTTAAAAGTTTCAGCCTCTTTTTAATTTTAGATTTAATAATTAATGAAGGTATCAACCATCCTACAGTTGCTCCCAGGGGAAATAGTAATAAATTTTTGGCAGCGGCTGTAAGAATAATACCAAATAGCAGCGCAACGCCGATACAGACAGCAATATACTCCTCCGGCTTCAGAAGGACATGTGCTCTTAAAAGCTTTAGCTGAATAGACTTTTTATATCCGTCAAGGAATCTGGCATTTCCTATGCCTTTGGTCAATATACTCAGGCCTGCTTTATAGTCCTTGTGCAATTTCTTTTTATCTGAACCTTTTGAATTTCCGGTTTCCGAATACTTTTCAAGACGCTCAATAGGCTTTTGCCTTCCCTTGAAGGAAAGTTTCAGTATGGTATAAAAAAAGCCTGTTAAAGCTAAAACAAGAAGCAGCAGGATTAACTTTTCCATATATTCACCCTCTTTCCTTATCCAATAAACAAATCCGAAGGAATTGTGACACCGGCTTTTTCAAATTTTTCAATGAATTTGGGTTTTATGCCTGTCGGTACTATGTCGCCGAGTATTCTGCCATGCTCATCCTTTCCGCTCTGTTTGAAAACAAAAATATCCTGGAGCGTAATTATTTCTCCCTCCATACCCAAAACTTCGGTTATGTGGGTTATCCTCCTGCTTCCGTCCTTAAGCCTGGACTGCTGGATTATCAAGTCTATAGCCGATGAAATCTGCTCTCTTATTGCTTTAATAGGAAGCTCCATACCTGCCATAAGCACCATGGTCTCCAATCTTGAAATCATATCCCTCGGACTATTTGCATGGCCGGTTGTCAACGAGCCGTCATGTCCTGTATTCATTGCCTGAAGCATATCCAGTGCTTCTCCGCTTCTGACCTCACCTACAATAATTCTGTCGGGCCTCATTCTAAGAGAGTTTCTGACAAGATCCCTTATAGTTATAGCACCCTTGCCTTCTATATTCGGGGGTCTTGTTTCAAGCCGCACTACATGTTCCTGTCCCATCTGGATCTCTGCAGCATCTTCAATGGTAACTATTCTTTCATCATCCGGAATAAATGAGGAAATAACATTCAAGGTAGTGGTTTTTCCGCTGCCGGTTCCTCCCGAAACAACTATGTTGAGTCTTGCTTCAACACAAGCCTTTATTAACATTGCAACCGCGGGAGTCAGAGTTCCGAAATTAATAAGATCCTTGATGGTAAAGGGTTTCTCTGAAAATTTTCTTATGGTAATAGACGGCCCCGTTAGAGACAGTGGAGGTATTATGACATTAACACGTGAACCGTTTTTGAGCCTGGCGTCAACCATGGGAGAGCTCTCGTCTATTCTCCTGCCCAAGGGAGAAACTATTTTTTCAATGACATGCATCACGTGCTGCTCATCCCTGAAGGTAATGTCAGTCAGTTCAAGCTTGCCTTTTCTTTCAACATATATCTGATCAGGACCATTCACCATTATTTCCGATACTGTCGAGTCATGTATCAGGGAGTTAATAGGCCCAAGCCCGACAGTTTCGTCTATGATCTCATTTATTAGCTTTTGTCTTTCATTTTTTGTTATAATAAGGCTCTCATTATCCAGAAAATTTTCTATTACAGCTATGATCTCCTTTTCAAGAGTATCTTCGGTATTGTCCTGTTGGCCTCCTTTTAGGGAATCCAAATCTATTTCTTCTATAATTTTATTATAAATTTTTTCTTTAATTTCACGGAATGGGTCTTCTTTGGAAGCTGCCGCATTTTTCTTTACTTTCTGCTGACCTGCAGCTTCTCCTGTTTCAATTGCTTTCTCCTTCTGCAGCCGTTCAAGCAGTGACATACCTCCACCTCCAATTTCGATTACTTCATTTTTTTAAAGCCTTAACCCAAATTTCCGTTTTACTTCCTTTCTCTCCTCAATACTCTGCGAATCCTCATTGGCTATTTTGTTTGCCATGTCTATTATAGCTTTTGCCACCTTTGTTTCAGTTCTTGTCATAACAAACGGGAAGCCCTTGTTAGCCGAAGTAACCACTGTTTGGCTATCTTCGGGAATATAAGCCCATATTTTACGTTTCAATGTGTTTTCAAAATCCTTATACTTTATTCCGAATTGTTCCGATGCTTTATTAAGAATTATATTGATCTTTTCAGGAGGGTAGTGCAGCGAATCCATAACGTCCATTCCCGATTTAACGTTTTTAATGGTTGGAAGGTCCTGGGTTGAAACAAACAGTATGGTATCAGCCATGTCCAGAGACATAAGAACTGTTTCATGAAAGCTTGCCGAAGTATCTACTATGATATAATGGTACTTTTCCTTAAGAAGCTTGATAATTTTATCTACATGGCTCGATGTGATATATTCCGCATACTCCGGCTTTAAAGGAGCTGGAAGTATCCTGACTCCGGAAAAATGGTTTATAAGGTAATCCTCCATGAGCTCAGAATCCAGTTGAGCGGCTTCTTTTATCACATCATTTATTGTATTCTTTACAGCAACATTAAGCATGATTGCAATATCTCCAAATTGCAGGTCCAGGTCAACCAAAGCTACCTTTTTTTTCGTAAGTCTTGCCAGACTAACTGCAAGATTGGATGCAATGGTAGTTTTCCCTACTCCTCCTTTGGTACTGAATACTGTAATCACTTTGGACCTGACTAATTCTTCAGCGCCTGACACTACCAGATGTTCCTTTCTTTTACGTTGCATTTCATGCGCACTGATAATTGTATTAATAAGTACCTCAGATGAAAACGGTTTGGATATGAAATCCCGTGCACCGGCCGACATGGCTTTTTTCAGGTATTCCTGTTCACCCTGGACAGACATTATAATAACTGTAACTTCCGGCCTGCTCAGGGTTATTTCTTCTGTAGCCTTTATCCCATCCATTACAGGCATATTTATATCCATAAGAATTATATCTGGATGAATTTCATTGGCTATTCTTACTGCATCAACACCGTTGACTCCTTCTCCCGCTAATTTTATTCTATTATCAAACGCCAGCAGGGCTTTTATGTTGTTCCTGGTTTCTTCTATATCGTCTATTACTGCAACCGATATCCTGTCCACCGAAATCCCTCCCAAAAAATCATAATATTTTAACCTATTTGCCTGGCATTTGTCCGTTTGAGCTTGTAGCAGCACCTTTACCTGATACAAGATCATTCCTTATTATTTCCGGTGAGTCTACTTTATTGTCATCTCCCACCGATCTTAGAGCCAGCCTTACAACACCATATTCCGTAGCATAAGTCAGTTTTACCGAATCCTCCGGACTTACAGCCAGAGTAACTGTTTTAGGCGGCTCTTTAAGCTTTTCATCGGTTATTAACTGATCCTGGCTCATTGCAAGCACCTGAACATTTTGTATTATTATTTTGGTAGTTCTCGGATAAGTAATCTTATTTCCGTTTGAATCTACCTCTTCCTTGTCAAAGCTTGCCAATACATCGACAAAATCCCCGGGCCTTATCAGATCTGAGACAGCTATCTGCTCATTTATATTAAAACTCACAGCACGTTTATCCTTGGGTACGTTATAGGCAAGTTCCGTTTTCCTGTCATCAATAAGTCTTCCGTGTAAAATTTGCTCACCAGCTATTATACTTTCCTTAAGGTTTTTTCCGATTATTTCATTCTTATCGAAAATTGCATCAGGATTTACATACTCCCGTGCAATTTTAGCCAGCTTAATATCGCTATCTTCTATTTTATGTTTAGCAGGCAGTGTGTTAACTGCAACATAAACATTGGTATACTGAACTGTTACCGGTTTTCCCTCTGAATTTTTTATGTAAACATATATCAGAAAAGCAGTAATTAATGCCAATATCACAGCTGCAGCAACAATTTTTTTATTTGTTGATTCCATTACAGTCACCCCCGAAGGTTTGAAAAACTTAAGGCTTGCTCATTCCATCCTCATAACTGTTTTAGCTGTCAAATGTACGGGATTGGGAATAATAGCGCTTATTATTGGTGTTATAAGCTTATTGTCATATTCGACTGTTATAGTTACTTCGTCACCTTTTTTTCTGACCGATTGTCCCGGGTATATTGTAATTTTCATGTCCGCCCTGTCGAGATTCTGTGTCATACCTTGAACAATATCAGTCACCTGGGTGTCGGTTTTTCCTACAACTGCATTCCTGGCTCCTTCACGCGAAGCATTATCGATTGTCATATAATTTCCAAAGAGTAATCCAAAATCAATTATACCCATCACAAGAATTAAAAGAATTGGAAGAATAAGTGCCATTTCAACCAGCGACTGTCCCTTTTGAGATTTCCATGTATTTTTTATATGCATTTAAGCCATCTCCTTTTAAAACAGTCCGGCTGTTTTCTTTACAGGAATAATCTTCTTCAAGGAGTTATACTGTTTTAGTAAAAAGCCCTACCTGTTTTAGATAGGGCTTTTATTTAATATTCCACTTTTAGCTTTAGTTTGTATTAAGGCTATACATCAAGCTGCACCTGTTATTGAGTTGACTATGCTTGTAAACACTCCCGCAATGGTATTTCCCAATGGGGTTAGAGCTGCTATTACTACAACTGCGATCAAAACAATTATCAAACCGTATTCTACCATTCCCTGTCCCTTACTGCTTGCTGAAAGTTTCTTAATCATCTTCAAATACTTCTTCATAATGATTTCTCCTTTCAAAATTTTAATTTATTGTAATTATTTTTCTTTCGTCTGATATCTAAGAGCTGTTGGTTCGTTCATTTTCCTTTGCCCTGTTGACAGTTTTATTATAAAACGGTAAGGGAGCTTGTTCCATACGCCATAATAACCGTTTGACATAATACATTTATCCTAAAAATAAAAAGGGAAGCAAGCATATCAATATGCCTACTTCCCGGGACTAGTTTACCATAAGTACTTAGTATGTATTATTTATACCATCATGAACCTATTCGGTCTTTATATTATGTTTAAATGCATATATTGCAGCCTGGGTCCTATCAGATACATTTAGTTTTTTAAATATGTTGGAAACATGATTCTTGACCGTCTTTTCACTTATGTAAAGCTTTTTTGCGATTTCCTTATTGATCATACCTTCTGCAATTAACTCAAGTACTTCAACTTCCCTTGCAGTAAGGTCATTGTCATCCGATTTGTCTTTTTCATGAAGAGTTACTCTATTGAATTCTCTTACCAGCTCTTTTGTCATATTCGACTGTATGTAGGACTGTCCGCCGTATACACTCCTGATAGCTTCCACAAGCACTTCAGGTTCAGCATCCTTTAATACATAACCCTCAGCTCCCATTTGCAGCGTCTTGAATAAATATTCCCTATCCTGGTGAATGGTAAGCACGATAATTCTTGAAGGGCTGTTTTCTTCCTTCATTTCTTTTATTGCCTGAAGTCCGTTGGTACCTGGCATGTTTATGTCCATCAATACTATATCAGGCTTATACTCTCTGGCCAGCTTTACAGCTTCAGCCCCGTTTGCCGCCTGAGCAACTACCGTAAAGTCCCTTTCAAGCTCAAGGATTTGTTTTAGTCCCTGACGTACCATGTTATGGTCATCTGCTATTAGAATCCTTATCATCTTCTTTTGTTTCCCCCTCTTCCAGTATAAAAGGAATAGTAATATTGAGACGGGTTCCATTCCCCGGTTTGGAACTAATATCAAAATTTCCTTCCAAAAGCTCTATCCTCTCACGCATGCTAACCAGACCAAAACCGCTGTTTATATCATCATCCTTGACCTTAACAGCTTCTATGTCAAAACCTTTTCCATCATCATATACGTATAATTTAAGTTCCTTTTGCATAAATTCCAGATTTACAATTGCATTTTGTGCCTCCGCATGCTTCCTTATATTGTTCAAAGCTTCCTGCATAATTCTGAATACTGTCAAAGCAACTACAGGCTTGACATCAATATACATTCCTCTTACCTTGAATGATACCTCGATCCCGGTCTCTTCCTGAAAATTGAGCACAAACCGTTCAAGCGTTGGTACCAGTCCTATATCATCCAGTGACATAGGCCTTAAGTCATATATTATTTTTCTAACGTCCTGAAGGCTTTCCCTGACAATTCCCTTAAGATTTTTAAGCTCATTCCTGGCTTTATTCATATCTACGTCAAGCAGCCTTTCACAAATTTCCGCTTTCAAAACTACATTTGACATGGATTGCGCAGGACCATCGTGGATTTCACGTGCAACACGCTGGCGTTCTTCCTCCTGGGCTTTTATAACCCTTAACCCAAGCAGCTGCTTCTGCTGTATATCTTCCAGCTGGGAACTCATCTCCATAAGGTCACCCGTCAAGTACCCAAGAGCAACTCCTACATTAACTATAAGGTTATCGGCTTTCTGCATTGTCCTGTAGGCGTCTTTAATCCTAATTTCCAGGTCATTTCTCCGCTTTATGAAAAATTGTTCCTGCTCACGTTTTACTGCAAGCTCTATACGTATGTTATCGGCTTTCTCATAAGCTTGTTTAAGCTCTTCCTGCGAAAGTTTATCAAAATTTTTATTAGCTAATAAAAGTTTTCTCTTACTTTCCTTAAGTTCAGCCTCAAGAACCTCTGTTGTCTCAATTAATTCCTTTACATGAGCCTTTAACTGCTGAAGTTCTTCCTCCAAACGTTTACATTCTTTTTTAGCACTCTCTGCAATGTCAAAAATCTCATTTTTACTGTTATTAATAGCTTCAACTGTTTTTTTGACAATCTTATCAAGTTTTCCCACATTCAGCTTCTGGGTGCTCAAGATTTCCATCTCCATAAGATTTAATGTTTACTAATTCGACACTTTACTGAAAAATCCTTTTATTCTTACTAAAATAAAAAGCAGGCATTACTGCCCGCTTCCAGTTTGGTATTATATCTTTTAGTTTTTTAGTCATCAAACGCTTTCAAGATTGCCTTCCCATGCTTTATAATAGATATCCTTGAGTTCCTCTACCAGAGGCATTCTTGGATTAGTGCCAGTGCACTGGTCTGCAAAAGCATTATTTGCCATATAATCGACACTTCTATCCATATCCTCCTTCTTGATGCCGGCGTCTTTCAGTGTTGCCGGAATACCTACATCAGCCATCAGTTCAGTAACTTTCCTTACCAGAAACCTTACTCCCTCTTCGGTAGTATTTGCTTCAAACCCCAGAAGTTTTGCTATTTCAGCGTACCTTTCATTAGCGTGCGGATATTCGTATTTGGGGTATGCTATGAACTTTGTAGGCCTTTTAGCATTATATTCTATTACATATGGCAGAAGTATTGCATTTGCTCTTCCGTGAGGAATATGGAAGCTTGCTCCCAGATTATGAGCCATACTGTGATTTACTCCCAGAAAAGCATTTGTAAATGCCATTCCGGCCATGGTAGAGGCATTAGCCATTTTTTCTCTTGCTTCCTTATCCTCTGGATTTTTGTATGCTCTCGGAAGATATTCAAATACCAGCTGAATGGCCTTTACCGACAATGCATCGGTATAGTCGGAAGCCATTACAGAAACATAAGCTTCTACTGCGTGGGTCAAAACATCCATTCCAGTATCTGCAGTTACTGTTCTTGGTACGGTATAAGTAAGTTCAGGGTCAATAATTGCTATATCCGGCGTAAGTTCATAGTCTGCCAGAGGATATTTAATTCCCTTCACCTTATCTGTAATTACTGCGAAGGCAGTTATTTCAGAACCGGTTCCTGCTGTTGTCGGAATAGCTACCAAACGTGCCTTCTTGCCCAGATCAGGGAATTTCACCGCTCTTTTTCTTATATCCATAAATTTAAGTCTCAGCATTTCAAACTCAGTCTGCGGATATTCATAAAACAGCCACATACCTTTTGCCGCATCAATTGCAGAGCCTCCACCAAGAGCTATTATTATGTCCGGGTTGAACCTGTTCATTTCCTTAACGCCCTTGAATACCGTATCAACCGATGGATCAGGTTCGACATCCTGGAACACCTCATACTTTATTCCAGCCTTATCCAGATGTGAAATAACCTTATCTATCAATCCCAGTTTAACCATGTAATTATCAGTTACTATAAATGCCTGCTTTCCCTTTATCTTCTGCAGATACTGAAGTGAACCCGGCTCAAAGTAAATTTTAGGTGGTATCTTAAACCATTTCATATTAACTGTCCTCTTTGCAACTCTTTTTATATTAATCAAATTGGATGTGCTTACATTGGATGTAGTTGAATTTCTGCCCATTGTTCCGCATCCCAGAGTAAGTGAAGGCCTGTAGCTGTTATATAGATCTCCGATTGCACCCTGTGAGGAGGGTGAATTTACAATTAATCTTCCTGTTCTGACCTTGGAGCTGAATTCCCTTATAACAGTGTCATTTTCAGAATGTATAACCGCAGAATGCCCCAAGCCTCCAAATTCGGTCATCTCCTCACATCTTCTTATTCCCTGCCGGAAATCATCTACAGTATATAAAGCCAGTACCGGGCTGAGTTTTTCTCTTGAAAGCGGATACTGCGGACCTACGCCTTCCAATTCCGCAACTAAAATCTTAGTGTCCTTTGGAACATTAAATCCTGCCATTTCTGCAATTTTATACGCCGGCTGTCCCACAATTTTCGGATTCATTGCACATTTTTCCTCATCAATTGCCGTACTTTCAAGAGCTTTTATCTCTTCCGAATTGAGAAAATAGCAGCCCATTTCCTTCATAAGACCGGTTACCTGTTCTGCAATTTCTCTGTCTATGATAACCGCCTGTTCCGAGGCACAAATCATACCGTTGTCGAATGTTTTGCTTAATATCAGATCGGATACAGCTCTTTTTATGTTTGCAGTCTTTTCTATATAACACGGAACATTTCCAGGTCCAACACCCAATGCCGGTTTTCCGGTACTGTACGCTGCCTGTACCATTGAAGCTCCGCCGGTAGCAAGCACCATTGATACATCAGCATGGTTCATAAGTATTTTAGTAGCCTCAATCGAAGGTTCCTCTATCCATTGTATACAATACTGAGGAGCGCCCGCTTTTACCGCCGCATCCCTTACGATTTGAGCCGCTCTTACTGATGAATTCTGAGCCTTTGGATGAAAGCTGAATATTATAGGATTTCTAGTTTTAACACATATCAACGATTTGAACAAGGTTGTTGAAGTAGGGTTTGTAACCGGAGTCACCCCAGCAATTACACCTATTGGCTCGGCAACTTCGAAATAATTGTCATCGTCATTTTCAGTGACAATACCAACCGTTTTATCATACTTTATGCTGTGATAGACATACTCGGTTGAAAAAAGATTCTTTGTAACCTTGTCCTCATATATACCCATTCCTGTCTCTTCAACTGCAAGCCTTGCCAATTCCATGTGCTTGTCGATACCAGCCAAAGTCATCGCTTTTACAATTCTGTCGATAGTCTGCTGATCCAGATTCTTGTATTCGTTTTGAGCCTGTATTGCTCGCTTCACCAATTCGTTTACCTTGACCTGAATATCCTGTTTTTCCATATGAAAACCTCCTTACTTTTTAAATTATTTAAAACCCGCTAAATGAATTTCACTTGTGACTATTTTTCTGTTGATATAACGTTAATATGCCCAGTAACAATTTTCAAAATCAAACTATTATAAAAAAATGATATAATATAATCATATTGTTAATTTTTTAACTATCTTTATGATTATATTATACCACTGCTTAAATAAAAGTAAACAGAGATTTGTTATTTTTTTAACGATATTGTTCAAAATATTAAATCAATTTTAGGCATCAAAAGAAAACCTGTATACCTTCTGGTTTGCCAGGCCAAAAAATTCATACTTTATCGCTGTTCGTGCATTATTGTTTAACCGCTCCGCTTATGATTCCCTTGACTATTTGCTTCTGTACGAGGAAATAGAATATCAGTACAGGAAGAATTGCTATAGTCAGACCAGCCAAAGCCAGGTGCCATTGTCTTGTATACTGTCCAAAGAAGTAGAATATCATAAGCTGCAGTGTCCTCATTCCCTGTTTATTTACAACAAGAGACGGCAGCAGATAATCATTCCATATCCACATAATATCGAGTACAATTATGGTTACTGTCGTGGGTTTCAGCATAGGAAAAACTATCAACCAGAATGTACGGAATCTTCCGCATCCGTCAATTCGCGCAGCATCATCCAACGACTGCGGTATTCCCTTAAGAGCTCCATGATATAAAAATATACCGAGACTGCATCCAAAACCTAGATACATAAATATAAGTCCTGGAATATTCAGCATTTTGACTTTGCCAAATTCTGCAACCAATGGAATCATTACTGCCTGGAATGGAATGAGCATAGCCGCTGTAAAAAATATAAACAAAAATGTACTGGTCTTTCTTTTTACTCTTTGTAGTGCATATGCCGACATGGATGAAAAAATTATGATTATTAAAATACTTAAAGCTGTAATCAGAATAGTATTGACGAATGACTCTCCTAATCCAAGATCAACTGCAGCTTGTCTGTAATTACCAAGTTGTATTTTTTTCGGAAGGCCGATCGTACTTGTAAATAATTCTTTTTTTGTCTTAAATGAGTTATCTAGCACAAGGTAAAAAGGCGATATCCAAAAAATCGCCAGTATTATTCCAAATACAGCCAAAGTATATTTTTTTATCCTGCTCCTTCTCATTATTGTTCGACCTCCCTCTTTTTACTGAAGTAAACCTGTAAAATTGATATGGTTGCTATTATGAGAAACATGACAACCGCTTTTGCCTGGCCGTATGCCATTTGTTTTTCGCTGTAAGCGGTTTGATAAATATTCAGGGTGATCATTTGGGTTGTGTTACCTGGAGCACCCTTAGTCAAAGACAGATTCTGGTCAAAAATTTTGAAAGCATTGGAAAGGGTAATAAACAAGCTTATTGTAAATGCAGGAAAAATCAAAGGAAATGTGATCTTTCTGAATTGCTGCCAGGAATTCGCCCCATCAATCTGAGATGCCTCTATTAAATCAACGGGTACGCTTTCTATATAAGCAATATATATTACCATGACATAACCCGCCATCTGCCAGGCTGTTATTATGACCATTCCCCAGAAACCGGTATTGGTTGTTGAGAGCCATACTTTCAGACCGCTAATACCAAGTGCATCACCTATTGTCGAGAAAACATCTATAAAGATGAAATTCCATATAAATCCCAGAATTAGTCCTCCTATAAGATTAGGCAAATAGAATGAAGTACGCATAAAGTTTTTAAAGGGTATTGCTCTTGTAACCAGCATTGCAAGTCCCAAGCCGAGCAGGTTAATTAAAAAGACAAAAACCAGTGCAAATTTCGCAGTAAAAAGAAGTGAATTCCAAAAAAGCTTATCATGCAAAAGATTGGTAAAATTTTTAAAACCGATAAAAGAATACGGATTAACAGCATCCCAGGTTGTCAGAGAATAATATATTCCTATAATGAATGGAATAAGTACCACAATCATCAATGCAACAAAGCTTGGTGTAAGGAATGTCCAATACCAAGCTCCTCCGTTTAATGACCTTTTTCTGATATTCATTCAAAATGCCTCTCTTTCCTGACAATACCGGGAGCATGCAAATGCAATACTCCCGGATCTTATCATCCTAGAATTTATTACTTTCTGGCATCAGCCCATGCTTTCTTTTCGTTTTCTATCAGCTTGTTCCAATCCAGTTTTCCGCCGACATACAACTGAACATCTGCCCCAAGTTTATCCATTCCCCAACCGTTTGGATATCCGTTGAATACCCATCCAAAGGTCTTTCCTGCATTTGCCGCACTTAAAAGCTGTTTGCCGAGAGGATCACTGACACTATCATTACTGTAGCCCTTATATGCAGGAATGAATTTAAACTGCTCTACCACTATTTTTTTACCGTTATCGGAAGTATACAGCCAATCGAGGAAAGCCTTTGCAGCCTGCTGCACTTCAGGAGATTTGGTTCCGTTTACTGCCCAATACATCGGCACACCTAAAGGATAGCTGTCTTCCTTGAAACCTTTTACAGGGTAAGGCAGCATTCCGATATTGTTTTGCGCGAAATCTGCATCTATACCCGTTAGAGTTGGAAATACCCAGTTACCCTGCTGAATCATTGCGACCTTACCGGTGGAAAACAGTTTTTCGACTTGAGTGCTGTAATCCATACTGGCTGTCGGCTGTACCGAATATTTATTCTGCAGGTCTATCATTGCCTTCATTGCATCACCGTACTTAAAGTCTACGGTTTTAGAATTATATGCTTTCATCACATCTCCGTCGAATTCTGGAGAGAAAAATGCATTTGAAAGGTGAAGCCCTGTTACCCAGGTTTCTTTACATGGGAAAGCAAATACTGCCTGTATCCCCAAATCCTTCTTCTTTGAATCAATTGTTTTTACAGCATTTGTCAAAGCGTCAAACGTAGTTATTGATGCAGGATCTATTCCTGCCTTCTCAAATATCTTCTTATTGAATATCAAACCATAGCCTTCTACATTATAAGGTATGCCATATATTTTCCCGTTTACTGTAACACCCTGGAGAGTACCATCCAATGCCTGTTTGGCTGCATTGGTTTCTGAAACATCGGCAAGCTTTGCCTGCCATGTCTCCACATCCGAGGGTCCGCCTATATTGAATATTGCCGGTTCTTCTCCTGCGTTGAATTTTGCTTTTAATGCTGCGCCATAGTCCTCTCCGCCGCCAACAGTCTGAACATTAATGGTTATATTCGGGTTATCCTTATGAAAGGCTTCAACTGCAGCTCCAAATGCGTCCTTAAATTCCACCTTGAACTGGAAAATGTCCACTGTCACTGGTTTGGCAGCAGTAGTCTCCTGCACCTTGGTACTGGCAGGTGTTTGGACTGGTGTATTCGAAGAAGTGTCCTTGGTTGTCGACGAGTTGCTGCCACAGCCTGCAAATATTCCTGTAATCATTATTAAAGCAAGTAGGAGAACAAATATTTTCCTGAGTTTCATTAATACATCCCCCTCAAATTATTAATTTTATTTAAGCTGCATGTAAAAAAGACAAGCAGTTTAAACCTGGAATAAGTAAATTTTCCAAGCGGTTAATTATTGAATAGGTTTTGCTATCCGAAAAAAGTTAAGAAAATATAATAGGTTAAATTTAACGAATTAATTCAACCTATGTAGATATGAACCAACGTTATAATTGAATTATACTACGTCAAGGTGTTTTTCAAAATTCTCAAAATTTATTATAGAGGTACTGTTTTTTAATTGGTATCGGACATTACTTTCAGCTTCAGCATGTCAATTTATAAACTCTTGCTTCATAAGGTCTCATCTTTATTTGTCCCGGATTTTGACCGTGTTTCACATCATAATTGGATAGCATCAATTTCAAATTTTGAAATTCAATTTCAGGTGAAATTTTGAATTCTATGTCCAGACAGTCAAAATTGAGTATTATCAGCATCTTTTCGCTTTCCAATTCCCTCACATATGCAAATATCGGGCCGTCATTCGCAAGCGGAACAAATCTGCCATAGACCATAACCGGATTCTGTTTTCTGAATCGAATCAATCTCTTATAGTATTCCAGAATTGAATCCATGTTTTTATTTTCAATTTTTACATTTATCTTTTTATAATTGGGGTTTACTTTAATCCAGGGCTTTCCAACGCTGAAACCTGCATTCTCATCATCATTCCATTGCATCGGGGTACGGGCATTATCCCTTCCCTTTTTATAAATGGCTTCCATAGCCTTCACAGGCTCCTTGCCCTTATTAACAGATTCATTGTAGAAATTCAACGTTTCCAAATCTTTGTATTCCTCAATAGAATCAAAAGCAACATTTGTCATTCCTATTTCTTCACCCTGGTATATGAATGGGGTTCCCTGCAAAGTATGAACAAGGGTTGCAAGCATTTTTGCAGATTCCGCCCTGAATTCGGAATCATTCCCAAAACGGGACACCATCCGGGGTTGGTCATGGTTATTGAGGTAAAGGCTGTTCCAGCCTTTTCCGTCCAATTCCCTCTGCCATTTTATGATAATCCTCCTGAAGTCTTCAACACTCCACGGCTTGATTTCCCACTTACCCGATGGACCCGAATCAATATCCATCAGTTCAAATTGAAATACCATGTTTAATTCCTTCCTGTTTTCTTCTGTGTATAAAAGAGCATGTTCAGGAGTAATATCCGGAGTTTCGCCTATTGTGAGGATATTGTATTTTGAAATCACTTCCCGGTTCATTTCCTGAAGGTATTCGTGAATCCTGGGACCGTTCAAAAAATATCTGCCTCCGTATACATAACCTTCACACTCCGAATCAACAGACGGAAGTCCCTTTGCCTTTGATATGCAATTGACGGCATCCATTCTGAAACCGTCGATTCCCTTCTTTATCCACCATTCCATCATTTTATATATCTCATGCCTCAGCTTTGCATTTTCCCAGTTTAGGTCGGGCTGTTTTACAGAAAAAAGATGAAGATAATATTCTTCAGTCGCTTTGTCATATTCCCATGCTGAGGGTGAAAAAAACGATCTCCAGTTGTTAGGCTCTTTCTCGCCCTTTCCTGATCTCCAGATATAATAGTCTCTTTTTCCATTATCCTTGGACGACCGCGATTCTATAAACCAGGGATGTTCATCCGATGTGTGATTGACAACCAGATCCATTACCAGCTTCATGCCTCTTTTGTGAATCTCCAGCAGCATTTCATCCCAATCCTTCATGGTTCCGAATTCATCCATGATTTCGAAGTAATTTGAAATATCATACCCGTTATCGTCATTGGGAGATTTGTATACAGGACACAGCCAAATAACATCTATCCCAAGCTCTTTCAAATAGTCAAGCTTTGAAATTATTCCCCGGATATCTCCTATTCCATCTCCATTAGAATCGTAAAAGCTCCTGGGATATATCTGATAAACGACAGCCTCTTTCCACCATTTGCGATCCATATATTTACCCCCATTCAATAATTCACTTCTATTTTGAAATCCCGTTACACCATGCATTTATATAATCCTTTGCGAATACAACCGGGTCTTTATATTTCCCCACAAGCAGGTCCTGCCACATCCTTCCCTCATCGTCTCCCGTGAACCATGCAGGCATGGTGGTCCAGGTTACTATGGCATTTGACGGATTGTTCAAAACCTTTGTCACTTCTCCCTTAAGATACCCCCAATTGGTTTTAACATCCGGATTGGCAGACGGAGCCTTTCTTCCTTCACTTATAGCTTTCATTGAGTCAGGCTTCAGCATGCTCTCAAGAACTTTCAAACATTCATCCTTATATTTTGTACCTGAATAAATATAAGCAACAACATCAGTACCCGTGCCAACAACAGGCTTTTCATCCTTTACAATTGCAGGATATTGTGAAAAACCGATATTTTCAGTATCCTGCTTTTTTTCAGAAATCAAATCGGCTGCCCATAGTCCCTGGCTTATAATAGCAGTCCTACCGCTTGCAAACTCTTCAATTTGATTTCCATAAGTCGCTTTTACTACATCAGTATTAATCAATCCTTTATCTCTTAATTCCAGTAAATCCTTTGCATATGTTACAAGAGTACCTTCAGGAGAGCTGTCCCATCTCAGTTTTTTAAGATCGATTCCGAGCATAGCTCGCTGCTGTTCCGTATAGCTCATTTTCTGCTTGACAATTCCTCCGTGTATAAAGTTCGACATATGCTGAAGTATCCATGAGTCCTTTCCTCCGATATAGAAAGGTATGATTCCGGGTTTATTTTTCTTGATGGTCTGCAAATTATTAATAAAGTCATTCCATGTATCGGCAGGCTTCAAACCAAGTTCACCGAAAATAGCCTTATTATAAAATAAACCCACTATAGACTGACACAGACCCACACTGTAAATCTTTCCCGATTTAACATCAGTGTTGAATTCCTTGTCCGAAGGGCTGAGTTTATTCCAGAAAGGCTCATTTGATAAATCAACAAATGAGCCCTGATCTATCATGTTCTGCGTTGGGGTGATACCCACAATTATATCCGGTGCATTACCTGAAGCCAGCTTAACCTGCAAAACCTTGGTGGCTTCCTTTTGATAATCCGTTTGAATAACTATATTGTCTTTGTTAGTCGAGTTATAATTCTGAAAGTAGGCATCAAAAAAATCCACCACTTCCACCATACCGTTCAATAATGTCAGTTTTACAGGCTCTTTACCTTGTTCTCCGGGCTGTTCGGCAGTAGGAACATTTTTTTCGGTTCGGACCGATTTATTTTCCAGTCCTGCATTACAGCCAGTTAATGCAGCCATGGCGTAGAATGAAATTATTAATACAGCCGCCTTTTTTACCATTTCCGTATCCCCCAAGACATAAATGCTACCTAAGAATATACAGGTATTTACATATAGTATAAATCTGTACTTAAACAAGGTAAATTCCCTTTTTTACAAATTCAGGTATGATTTTTGGAATTATAAGTATTTCCCATAGAGAAAACCTGCAGCATGGAATAATCGAGCTGTCTATTGTTATATATTCCCTTTTATTGAATTAAATTGTAAACTAAAGTATGGGGGTAATTAAACTGATTTACTTTATGAAGAAGATTACCAGATACAGCGATTGGAGCATAAAGTTCAAACTGCTTGTAATGTCAATTTTATTGACCTTCTGCTCTATATTACTGATATCTTTCATTTCCTATAAACAGTATATCAGGGACTTCCAGAAGCAGTCCACCGACAGGATACAGCAGACAATCGAACAGGTTTCCCTGAATCTGGATACCTATCTCGATGATTTATTAAGGCTGTCTATTTCTCCCTATTACAAACGAGACGTCATGGCAGCGGTTCAAAGCGACAATACAGGTTCAGGGAGTGAACAGCTGGATAAAAGCAGGCTTATTGAGGACTTTTTGAATGAAATCATGATAACTCCAAGGAA
>JAUZPR010000080.1 GCA_030705825.1 Bacillota bacterium
CACGTGGAATGCGTAGTTTTGATGACAAATAGTGGTTTGAAGGGCAAAAAGGATAGTTAGACCACGATATATTGCGGTTTGTGGGGTGAAAGTTGGAAGAAGTTAGGCCAAAAAAGTCATTTGTCTAAGGCCTGTTTTTTAGGCATAAACATAGATGACATAGGGGAATTCTAAAAATATTGCTCATGATTCTAAAGAATTAGTGCAATTACAGCAAGAACTGTTCAGAATAAACAGGCGAAATCTTTGGTGAACTTACCGGAAGACTTCGCTTGTTTTTATTATATTAGGAAAGTGACTTTCAATCTTAAAGAATGGAGGCGTGGTATGTTGAGGATTGCCATTTACACTGAAAGGATGCTTCCTTTTGGTGTTCAAATGCGCTTCCTAGAAATATTGAAGCTTAGGAGAATTTGGAGTTTAGAGGAGGTCTATTCTGGCGAAGGTAACTCGGATAAAAACAAAGGCTCTGTCACAATTAATTGCTGAAAAGTAGTATATTTTTGAGCAGAGTATAAATTTTACTCTGCCCAAATGAAATTTTCAGTTAGTTTATATTAGATTAACGGTTACGAACTAACTTACGTATTATTAACAAATTGGTATTTAGCTTATTTGTTTTGTTTAAAATAAAGATTAGCCAGATTGGATAAATGTTCAACCACATTAGGGTTCCAAGTTATTTTATTGACAAGCCATTCACACGGAAACTCTTCACATAAACCACAGAACTGAACTTTATGTTGTTTAGCACATTTGTAAATAGGACATCCGTTTGATTGTTTCCACTCTTGACAATTTCCATCAGTTTCAATACAACCACCACAGATTCCTTCTTCTTTTTTCTTACATCCAACACAACACTCTCCACAGGCTGTAATTGTAGTAAAGTCGATATGTTCCGTGTTTTTGTCCTCCTCAATAACTTGTATATTAATTTCGATTTAACGTGTTGGCTATAAACACTTATTTGCAACTGATAATAAATCAAATCTTTTCCTGAGATTAATACTACATCATATTACATAATTTTACCATAATAATTTCACAGGAAAACTAAGCACTTATCGGTATTACAGGACGATTCGAGACATGGTGACAGTTATCAAAAATAGCTATACCAACAGAAGAGAGTACCAAGTAGTAAGCGATTTGTTTTGTGCCCCTCAAATAATATTAATCACCCAGAACAATAAACTATTTCTTACCTGATATGCACAGACCAAAGAATTCCTTGGATGCTGATGCATTTTTTAATTCTGATTTATTCAGCAAATTTCTTATTTCAGTTACTGTATATGATGCATTCAGGGAAGTTAAAAATCCGGGACGAATTTCTTTTGGTTTAGTTGATAAATAGATAGACCATTTGATGACAGGATTGACATCCCGCCTCATATCGGTAATGCAGTATAAACCCCCAGGTTTCAGTACCCTGTATATTTCATTAAAAACCCTGATGGGATCTTCCCATTCATGCAGTGAACCATTAGAAAAGGCTGCATCAAAAGTCTCATCTTGCAATGGCATCTGCATGGCATTTCCTTCAATATAATTTGTTCTTGCTTCAAATCCATATTCCTTTGCGTTTTTCTCAGCCATTTTGATCATATCACAACTGATTTCACATCCGGTAAGTTTTGAATTAGTCGACTGTTTTAGCCATTCCAGACCTATATATCCGGGCCCCGGGCCAATTTCAAGTACATTGCCTTTAGTAATTCCTGCTTTATAAAAGTTTTCAACGTTGTTCCAACCTTTATCACGCATTATTCTTGCGAAGCGGTCAAAGATCTCAATTGTCAGTTCTCCCTGAATACCTTCATTTGTTTCAATGATTCTTTGCTTTGACATAGTAACTCCTCCTATAAATTAAGCATTGTTAATGATTCTGATGCCCAATCAAGTTCTGCCTGATAGTGACGTTCATGATGACTAAAAATAATATTTACCATGGTTTTCATTTCGTCAGGTACAAACAATAATGTCTCATTTTTATGATTTTGTATCGAAGTTATTATTTTATTAAGTTTCTTTATATAAGTGTCCAGGTGTACGGTAATATCTGAAACCTCCAGATAATCGGAAAAGTAGAAAACGCCATCTGAAGGAAAGGAAGGGTGATAATCAAATACAAGAAGATCTTTCAGCATATTCTGAAACGCTTCTATACCTTTCTCAGTAATATAATAAATAGTCTTTTCAGGTCTGCTGCCATCCTTTTCGTTGCTGGAAGAAAGGGTTCCATCCGCCGCCATCTTTTCTAAATGATAGTATATAGTTGGAAGTTTGATTTGAGTAAAATCAGAGAGTTGCTCGCTTATTATTTTTTTAATTTTATATCCATGCTGCGGTCCGTATCTTTGCAGTAAACCAAGTATGTACAAAGGTATCATATTGTTATCCTTCCAATAAATAATAATCAGTACTGACTATTATTATACTCAGTACTGATTATTTGTCAATTAGTTTTTAACAATATTGTTATTAACTATTACAAAATGGAATATTATACTAATATCGTATATTACGATAAACGTAACAAAGGAGGGGTTAAGTGAAAGAAAAAATTAGCAATGAAGAATTGTTAAGCATTGATAAGGTTTGGCATGAGTTGATTCTTTCTATGCAGAAAACTAGTGAAAGTCTATGGAAAGATAAACTTGAAGGTGCATCAACTATTGAAATAAGTATTCTTAGTATTGTTGAGAGAAAGCCTGATGTAATACTTAAGGAAATTGTAGAGATTTTAGGAATACCAAGCAGTACACTTACAAGTGCCATTGACCGCCTGGAAAAACGGAGACTTGTAAGAAGAATAATTAGTCAAAAAGACCGGCGCTCCTTTGGGCTTGAACTGACGGATGAGGGCAGAATTGCCCAACAGGAGCATCGGGAAAGTGAAAAGGTGTTATGGGAAAAAGTATTGGGAGCTTATGAAACCTCCAGTGAGCGTAGGGAACTTATCCGGCTTCTGCAGGTTTTAGCAGATAATATAAATGCACCCAAAAAGGATGGTGGTAATGTTGCAGAATAAAACTGCAGTGATAACAGGAGCAACAAGTGGAATTGGAGCGGCTTATGCCAGCAAATTTGCACAACAGGGTTATGACCTTATAATCACAGGAAGACGAAAAGAAAAGATTGAGGCTACTGCGACACAGATCAGGCAGAAATACAATGTCAATGTAGACGTAATTCTAACAGAGCTTTCAGAGACGGAAGAAATTAAAAATCTTACTGATTTCATGAAAGAAAAGGAGATTGGAGTTTTAGTCAATAATGCTGGATTTGGGGCTAACAGCCTGTATCAGACTTCTGATCTTACAATTATGGAGCAGCTTGCTAAAGTGAATGTAATTGCACCAATGGAGTTAATTCATGCCGTACTTCCTGGTATGGTGGTACGGGGAAAAGGGACAATTATTAATATTTCCTCCGAAAGTGTTTATATGATAATACCTAAGAATGCCGTCTATACAGCAGCCAAGTCTTTTCTGAAAAGTTTCACGGAAGGATTACATCTGGATCTGATGGGTACCGGTGTGAAGGTAATGGCTGTATGTCCGGGCTTAACTCACACCGACTTTCATGAGAAGATGGGAATGGAGAAATCTCGTCAGATTAACAAAGGACAGATCAAGTGGATGTCACCTGAAGAGGTTGTGGATATTTCATTAAGAGATATGAAAAAAGGTAAAGTGGTCTGTATACCGGGAAATCATACAAAGATGCTCACACATTTACTGAATATGATGCCTAGAAGGATCTATTATAAATTTATGTATAATTTCAGCTGTAAAAACTTTGGAAAGAAGAATAAAACGGAATGAGAAAAAATAAGCAAAAATTATGAATATATCCGAGCTTGAAGGGTTAAATCTGGGGGGACTTAGGCGGCAGAAAGTGCGTTTTTAGCCCTGCTTTTTTGGATATTTCATTGATGACATTGGATAGGGGATGTGTTATGTCTACAAGTTTAGACTTCGTAGAGTTCGTTTGAGCAGATTGATGAGCTACAAAAGAAAATGCACTCCATTATAATTTTATTGTACTTATCCAGGTTTTTACATATGGATTATTTAAAAATACTGATAAATACCTTCTTTTACCTATTAAATGAATGATGGTAACAATTCCAAAAATGCTGCCTGCAATTGAATGCGCCCTCAAGGCTTGTTCATTTACAGGTTGACCAATGAAAAAAACACTAAATGTACAACTTAGAAAACTTAATAATAATGATATGTTTATGAATGCTTTTAGTCTTGATTTTTTTTTGTTAAAAGCACTTACCGTATGATTCTCTGTATAAATCTTTCCCGCCATCTTATACCTCCTGATTATTTCGTGCCAGTAAGGGAAAAGATATTAGTATATTGCAACCGGGGTGTTTTTGTACATCACATTTTTTGGCATGCCCAATATTTTGTATACCTTCCTATCCGAGACATTAACCCAGACCTCCAACGCCGGCTCTATCCGGACTACATTAAGCAAAATATCCTTGCCTGATACATTATCCTTCCGCATTCCGACCTTAGTATATATAATTTTGTAAAGGTTCCTGTCATAATCTGAAGCCTCGCTGTGCGCACTGAAGCCGCCGCCCGAATTCATGGGAATTTCTGCAGCATACCATGTTGTGGGAAGAATATAATTAAGGAATCTGGTCTTATTCCCTTTTCCAACCTCATTAAGCCTTGCCTTAACCTCATCATTGGAAAGGGCTATGTTTAATATGTTTTCCATCTTGTTTTTTTCAATGCTGCATACGGATATATTGGCTGAATCCTTTGTATAAACCGTATACAAACTGTTCAGGGTCAGATTTTCAATGCCTGTTGCGATAAGAACTGCAGCAACAATAGTAATAATATAAATACCTGCCGCCATAAAAGCCCTTTGAACTTTTGTTCTGCGTGCCTGCGATCTGCCTTTGGGAATCCTGATCGGAAGAAACATACCGGTTGTGTTCTTATAATCAATATAGGATTGTCCGAATTTTGCTTCGCATTCCCTTTCTTCAGCCCTTGCCAAGTAATAGTAAACAAAAAGCATTGTGGTAAACATTATCAGCACTATAAATCTGGGCCAAAGTATAAGCAGTCCGAAGCTGCAAATAATAAAGCATGCGTATTGCGGATGCCTGATGAAATTATATATTCCCCCGGTTACGGCTCCCTTCTTTGCCAGTTTGTGATAATAAACCTGGCAGGCTCCTATACAGAATCCAAGGAAACCGGATACGGCAAGTATTCCGCCAACGATATTGTGGGCGTTGAGAATGGCAGATGAAGTCTGACTAAAGTGCGGCATAAAGTATCTTATAAGCCATGCCAGAAGGGGTGAATGGTTAAAAAAGTTCAGTGCGGGTCTGTAAACCGCGTAGAAATACACCGCAAATGGACTTGCCATATATAGAAATTCAAATGCTATAAGTGCATAAAACGCAGATGCTCCCCAAAAGGTTCTTTTTATTGCCTTCCCGGACTTCATATCCGGTAACGCCTGTATTTTTTCCATGTTATGTTCCTCCTAAATATTTACTGAATATCAAATACCCTCCCTATAATAACTTTCATACTACTCAAAACGATGCAACACCAGTCTTTTTTTTGCAGAAAAACCGATTATAGATCGAAACTACATAATAAATTACAAACAGCATGCTTGTAAAATAACAATTTTCCCTTCCATCATTCACAGCGGGATATGTAATTCCGTTTCGGTCGTCAGTATGAGTCTCCCACCCATAACGCTCGGATAAGGATGGTCCGAAGACTGAAAAAAATACACTAAGCAAAGCAATGAATACACCATAGGCAATAATAGCATGATAAGCAGTCTTTGATTCTCCTTTTTCCGGTTTAAACAGCCATATCATCAAAAATACCTGATCTACCATCAGCATTGGAGCCATTACACCTTCATTCCCCGTAACTGCTGAGAAAACCGTTACCACCAGAAAAATGGCGAATAACACAGAGCATATAATTGACCTACTACCCGTTCCAGTTGTCCTGCCTTTTTCCATTTCTACACCCTCCACATAAACTTTATACTTGATGCTGAAATGCATTATCAGCATACTTTAATATTAAATTGAATATTTAAAGATTCTATAAAGAAACAAGACAGATAAAGAATAAAAGTGACACAGGTACTAATTTAAAATTTATACTTTTATGGACAATAAAAAAGACCGAAGGATAATCATATCCAACAGTCTTAAAATCCCACCAATTCAGAAAGGAATGCCGAACTCTACACACGCACCGCCCTCTTTATTATTTGAGGCCTTGATTTTCCCTCCGCTTTTCTCAACCAGTGTTTTGGTTATATAAAGTCCAAGTCCGCAATGTCCCTTTCCGGCGGACCTTGACGTGTCACCCTTGTAAAACTTCCTGAAAAGGTTATTCAGATCCTTTTCGGCAAAGCCCGGGCCGGTATCACGAACTATAAAGAGGGCATTATTGTCCTCTATGTAAACACTTAACCTTACGGTTCCACCTTCAGGAGTAAAGCGGATGCTATTGCCAAGCAGATTATCTATTACCTGTTCCAGCCTGCCTCCATCTATATAAACCGGTCTATTATCCTGCCTTGCGTCAGCTAACTCAGTTTCAATTTTTATTCCTCTTTTTTCGGCCAGAAGTTTCAATTCGGTTGTTTTCTCTGTTATTAACCCCGGCAGATCCGTTTCCCTCCTGTCAAGAGAAAAATCTATACTGTCCACTTCTACAAGTTCATTCATTTCATCCACAAGTTTTTTAGCCCTGAATACGTTTTTACCGATCGTATCCAGATAGCTGTCAAGCTTCTCCGTATCATTTTTCAAGCCATCCTGCAAGCCCTCGATATGCCCTTGAATTATTGCCAGGGGCGTTTTGATATCATGAGTTATAGCCGATACCATATCGCGTCTGTCCTGTTCCAGCTGCCACTCACGTATCAGGGAGTCCTTAAGCTCCTCTCTCATGCCTTCGAAGGCGGAGGCGAGATCTCCTATTTCATTGTTTTCAACGTTTTTAATGCTAAAGTCCAGATCCTTCATTTTAACTTTTTCGACAGCATACATCAGTTCATTCAGTGGAGTCCTGATTCTGCGGCTGATTCTCCGTGCAAACATTAAAGTAAATATGACAAAGCATGTAAAAGGTATCCCAATGTCTACAAAGATAAGCAAAACAAACCACAGCCTGTCGTATTGCATTAATATAAATACACGTTCTACCTTCCCCGTTTCCGTGTTTGATAACGGAATACTTACGTTTGAGGTCCCGAGAGAGTTATTCAATATGTCTATCCATAAATCCCAAACCAGGCTTTTATGATATTTCTCAGAATGTTCTTTGATTGAAGTAAATAGTATCTTATTGTTCATGTCCTTTATATAATATTCCATATTGTTTTTCCTGACCAACTTGTCCAATTCGTCCTTGCGGGTTCCTTCCGAAATAGTATTTCCGTACTTCTGTGCATATTCGATTATTCCCCTGACGCTACCGTTACTGATTTTTACATTATCGTACCCTGATAAATGGTGGTAAACGGAGTAAAATGAAACAGTTGCAATAAAGGTAGCAATGAGACTAAGAATCAGGACAAGAATGTATGATGTTACAAACTGCCTTTGAATTGTCACTCTTTTAGTTATTTTATTCTTTCCCATTTATATCCCACTCCCCATACAGTCGAAATATATTCCGTATCCTTATCTATTTCATTTAATTTACTTCTTATCTTTTTAATATGCTCTGCCACCCCGGCGGAATCCCCCATTGCATCATATCCCCATACCTTCTCGTAAATCTGCTCCTTTGTGAACACCATTCCCGGATGAAGCACCAAAAACTCAATGATATCAAATTCCTTCTTCGTAAAAATCACCTGTGTATCCTTCAAATAAACCTCATGGCCTTTCAAATCGATCAATATGTCTCCAAATCTTAGAAAACTCCTGTTGTTAAGGTTGACAGACCTTTTTTCCCGTCTGAGATGTGCTTCTATGCGAGCCTTAAGTTCTCTGATGCTGAAGGGTTTGGTTAAATAGTCATCTCCGCCCAGCGCTAAACCCTTTATTTTATCAGCCTCATTCTGCAAAGCGCTCAGATAGATAATAGGACATGCAACCTTATCCCTGATTTCCTGACAAACTTCATAGCCGTCCTTTCCCGGCATCATTATATCGAGTATTATAAGGCTCGGGTTCAGCATTGTAAGCTTGACGGCCTGTTCCCCGTTATATGCGGTAAGAACGTCGTACCCGTCCCTTATAAGGGCGTCTCTGACAAAAGTTACAATACCTTCTTCATCGTCTGCTATCAGAATCTTCTCGTACATTTTCTACCCCCTGTAATTCAGGTTGTTTAAAACTCGAATCCCTTCCAGTAATATTATATCAAATCATTTCTTCTGTTTATATTTATTCTTGGCCCTAAAACACCTGAAAAGTAGACACGGGGACAGTTCGAGACTGTTAAAAAGGTGGCCTTTTTCAGCAGTCTCGAACCGTCCCCGCGTCTATGTTTATGGCTTTTGTACTGCTAAGAGCGACTATAGAATGTTCAGAGTAACCCGGATAAAAAATCTCGTCCTCTTAAATGAAAAATTTAAAAGAAATACACCTAAAGATATTTTGACGGAATCTCATGAAACAACTACTAAAATTATAAGGCTTGTAATGGAAATTTCATCGAGTATGGCGTATCGGGTATATGATGAATTTGAACAAAATTCTATAACGAAAACTGCAGATGGAAGCCTTATAGCAACAGCAAATTTGCCTGAGTGCGAGTGGGTATATGGCTATGTTCTATCATTTGGTGATTATGGAGAGATTTTAGAGCCTGAGTATGTCAGGAAAATCATAAAAAGTAAACTTGAAAACAGTTTAAAAAAATATCTATAATATGACATATAGTTGTCAAATTAAGAGTAATATACTGATTTCATTACAATATGAAAAGAGGTATATGAAAATGAATTATGAAATAGTACAGTTGGAAGAAAAAAAGGTGGCAGGGCTTAGAATCAGAACCAGTAACAGTGATCCAGACATGAGCAGCAGTATTGGTGTTGCTTGGCAAAGGTTTTTCTCAGAAGGTATTTATCAATCTATACCTGATAAGAAAAATGATAAGAGCATAGGTCTTTATACAAATTATGAAAACGGTGTAAGTGGAGCATATGATGTAATGGTTTGCTGTGAAGTTGAAGATGTGGCAAGTCTGCCCGAGAATGTACAATCAGAAATTATTACCTCCGGGAAGTATGCAAAATTTATTGTTTGCGGACACGTGCAAAAAGCGGTAGCGGAATTTTGGATGAAGCTTTGGGCTATGGACTTAGACAGAAAATATTGCTGTGATTTTGAAGAATATCAAGGTGGAAGCGATATGGAGAATGCCGAAATACATATCTACATTTCTTTAAAATAAAAATCGGAGGTAAACAATAGCACCCGCAAGCATCGAAATATTCTCAGAAAGTAAGTTTGTGAAATTTCTTGAGGAAAAGGGGTTGTAGATGGAATTCATAACAGCAAAAACAATAATATCCGGGTATTCGGAAAACAACCCCTGGTTTGGCTGCAACTATAATATGAATATATATAAAGGCTGCAGTCATGGTTGCATTTATTGTGACAGCAGAAGTGAGTGCTACAGAGTTGATAATTTTGATAGAGTAAGAGCGAAGGAAAATGCCCTTGCTATAATTGAGAGTGAGCTTAAATCAAAGCGCAAAAAGGGTATTATTGGAACAGGTGCTATGAGTGATCCATATAATCCATTTGAAGAAAAGTATATGCTCACAAGGGGAGCAATGGAGCTAATAAATCAATTTGGGTTTGGCGCAGCTGTCGCCACAAAAAGTGATTTGATAGTACGGGATATTGACATTCTTAAGGAGATATCGAAGCATTCTCCGATACTGGTAAAAATAACAGTTACAACTGCTGATGATGTATTGTGCAGGAAAATCGAACCCAATGTATCTGTTTCATCTGATAGATTTAAAGCCATAAAAAAGCTATCTCAAGAAGGAATCTTTGTTGGTGTTTTATTGATGCCTGTTCTTCCTTTTATTGAGGATAATGAGGATAATATAAATGGGATTATAGAACTTGCTTATCAAAATGGGGCAAAGTTTATCTATCCTGCATTCGGCGTAACTTTAAGGCAAAATCAAAGAGATTGGTATTATAATAAACTGGATGAATTATTTCCGTTAATCAAAGAGAAATATATAAGAAATTATGGGAGCTCATATGAATGCTGGTCACCTAAGGCAAAGGAATTGTGGAGTTTATTTCAGAATAAATGCAATCAATATGGGATTCTTTATAAAATGGATGATATAATAAGAGGATACAAGGATTCCTATCAAACGGTACAGCTTTCGCTGTTTAAATAGCATAAGTCAATTCAGACGTATTCCCTAAACAACGACTTTTTGTGAATATAGTGGTGAATAAACCAAGCTTGTAGATACTTTGAAGGGTTAAATCTGGGGGAACTTAGGCGGCAGAAAGTGCGTTTTAGTATGAAGATTGGTTAACCTATCGGAGTCTCCAGCCAAAACCTTTGAAATTCAATATGTTCATGATGTGGTTGACACATAAAACAGAGGAATTATTATGTTGGATAATGATCAGAATGAGTATGTCACCAGGATACATAAGGTTCAAGATTATATTAAAGAGAATTATGGGAAAAATCTGTCTACAGATGAATTGGCAGTAGTAGCTGGCTTTTCAAAATACCATTTTAATCGTATTTTTAAAAGTGTTATGCAGGAGCCGTTATCACATTATGTAAACAGAATTCGCATGGAACACGCGGTGTTCATGTTAGCGCATTTAGAAAATAAAAATATTACGGATATTGCATATGAACTAGGGTTTACGGATTCGGCGATTTTTTCAAGGGCATTTAAAAATTATTGTGGATTAAGTCCGATAGGATATAGAAGAAAATATAGCACGAATTGCAAAGAATCTATTTTTATTTCCACTTACAATAAATCTGACAAGAAGAAAAAATGGGTAACAAATCCGTTTCCTTCAACCGGGGAGATTCGGATTGAGAGCATAGAAGAACGACAGGTTATATATGTACGACACACAGGTACATATCATTCACTGGCTAAGGAATATGCAAGACTAGTGCGGGATCTTTTTCGGGCAGCATCAGAACAGATGCTTTTGCAGACGGGGAAAAATGAGTTTCTTACTTTGTACCATGATAATCCTGAATTTGGGAAGGAAGAGCAGTTCCGAACTAGTCTGTGTATGACTTTTCCACAATCCTGTTCTGTGAAGGAAGACGGCAAGCTTGGAGTAATGACTATAGACGGCGGACTTTATGCGGTGGGACATTTTGAAATCGTGCAGGAGCAATTTGAAGATGCGTGGGATTATATGTATCAGAAGTGGCTTTTGACAAGCGGATGCGTTCCGAGAAATGCCGCCCCTTTTGAGGTATATCTGGAAAATCCCAAAGAGGAGAAAGAACACTTGATTAAAGTAGAAATCTATATGCCGATTGAACCCATTTGAATAAAATGGAGGAAATTACGATGGACAAAGTAAAAGAAATTGAAAAGGTGTTTAAAGAAAAATGTAAAAACACAGGTGCTGTTGTAGTGCAGAAAAACGGGGTTCGTGTATATGAGTATTATCAGAACGAATGTACCGGACATAGTCCGTTTCATGTGTTTTCGGTTACAAAGAGTATTCTTTCTATTTTGCTGGGGATAGCGATTGATAAAGGATACATTGAAAGTATTGATCAGCCGATCTTGGACTTCTTTCCTGACTACACAATCAAAAAACGTGAAAAAACAATTCAGCAGATAAAACTGCGGGATATGATGACGATGACAGCACCATTTAAGTTTAAGCATGCGCCATATACAAAATACTTTACCAGTGAGGATTGGGTAAAATCATCTCTGGATTTACTTGGCGGTAAGGGAACGATAGGAGAATTTCGATATGCTCCTCTCATAGGTCCGGACATCTTTTCAGGAATCCTTGTAAAAACAACCGGAATATCTGTGCTGAGTTTTGCGAATAAATACTTATTTGGACCACTTGGGATTGAAGTTCAGGGAGATATTGTTTTTCATAGTAAGGAAGAGCAGATGGAATTCTATAAGAGCCGGACTGTGAGAGGATGGGTTGCGGGTCCAACCGGAGTACATACGGGAGGCTGGGGACTTATGCTTACCCCGGACGATATGGTCAAGCTGGGACAACTTTACCTGAATGAGGGGCAGTGGGACGGACAACAAATTGTATCTAAGGAATGGATCCGCGAAAGTACGGAAGAAAAAAGCCAATGGGGCGAATTAAAGTATGGCTTGCTATGGTGGGTTATTGATAAAGAGGATCATTCTTTTGCTGCTTTAGGAGATGGTGGAAATGTTATTTACGTTAATCCAAAGCAGAAGATGGTAATTATTATTGCTTCATACTTCAAGCCAATAGTTGAGGATAGAATGAAACTAATTAAAGAATATATCGAACCGGTTTGGAGTGAATAAGTGTTTAATACAACGTGTAGAAAGTAAATACGACTTAAAAGCGTTCTATATGAACTAAGGGGACAACTAAGGGGACAGTTATCAATAATGGCTATGCCAACAGAAGATAGTACCAAGTAGGAAACGATTTGTTTTGCGCCCCTCAAATAATATTGAATCATCTGGAACAATAAGGATTAACCACCCAATAAGTGGTAGTTTTTTTGTATAGCATGTAATATATTAGAAATTGATACCTGTCCCCATTAACAATAGCCACTCATCCGGAAAGGTGTCAGGCGGAAATGATGCCGGAGGATTGGTTGGAAATGGCGAAGCTATGAATGTGTACTGCAGTTATGCTCTCGGAAATGTGGAAGTTAACGGTTATGCCAACGTTGGCGGCCTTATCGGATACAACAGTAATGGCCGGCTACTTGATAATTATGCGGCAGGAAGCGTAAACGGCGGGGGTGGAGCAAGTGTCGGCGGCCTTGTGGGAAGATGTGTTGACGGTTCGATGTACGACAACTACGCAAGTGGAAATGTGACAGGCGGCAATTCCTCCTATACCGGCGGTCTGATCGGGCGGGACAAATCATGCACGGTTTCAAACAACTATGCACTGGGTAATGTGAATGCCGGTGCTGGAGCACATGCCGGAGGCTTCGTCGGATTATGCGTTTATGACCCTGGTACATGCGGTATATCCTATGGTTATTGGAACAGCAGTGCAGATCAGAAAATCAATAATGCTGCCGTAGATATAAAAAAAGGAGTCGGCGAAGGGGTTGACGATACTTACCTGACTGCCAAAACATCGGAAGAAATGAAGAGTGCTGCTTTTACTGCCCTTCTGAATGAACATAAAAGTGCAGATACATTGAAATTATGGGGAAATGTATCAGGTATCAATAACGGTTATCCCATTATGACATTGAATTCACCTGCAGAAGCAGGAACGGTGGCGGCGGTTACACCTAAAACAGAAATCACTGTTTCAGGTAATACCGTAACAGCTTCCACATCCACTACTGCAACGGTGGACAGCAGTGGTAAGGCAACCGCTTCCGTGACCCAGGCACAGGTAAACGAGATCATCAGCAAAGCAGTGGAAGAAGCGGCAAAACAGGGAAACGGTGCGGCAGTAGTAGCGGAAATCAAGGTAGAAGTGTCCGCGGGTGCGAAAACCGTTGAAACGGACCTCCCCAAAATGGCAGTTGACGCAGTGGCAAAAAGCAATGCGGAGGCACTGACCGTATCGACTCCGATCGCATCGATCATGTTCGGCAAAGAGGCCCTTGATACCATAGCGGGTGAGGCGACGGCAGATGTGAAAATTGCAGCGTCGAAGGTCGATCCGGGGAACCTGGATCAGGAGACAAAACAGGCCATAGACGACAGGCCTGTATTCAATTTCAGTGTCACCAGCGGAGACAAAACCATATCGCAATTCAATGGAAACGTAACGGTATCGGTACCATATACTCCAAGAACAGGCGAGGATACCAGCGCCATCGTCATCTACTACATCAATGCAGAGGGCAAAGCGGAGATTGTGAGCAACTGCGCCTATGATCCTGCGACGGGTACGATAAGCTATACAACGAATCACTTCTCGACGTATGCAGTGGGCTACAATAAAGTAGGCTTCAACGATGTATCTGCAAATTCGTGGTACGCTAAGGCCGTCAGCTTTATAGCTGCCAGAGGAATCACGACAGGCACCGGAAACGGCAATTACAGCCCGGATACAAAGCTTACCAGAGGTGAATTCCTTGTGATGATGATGCGGGCCTACGGGATCATACCTGATAAAAGTCCGAAGGACAACTTCGCAGACGCAGGCAGTACCTATTACACCGGCTATCTTGCGGCAGCAAAACGGCTGGGAATATCCGGCGGTGTAGGAAACAACATGTTCGCACCGGAAAGGAAAATCACCCGGCAGGAAATGTTCACTCTACTTTATAATGCCTTAAAGGTAATAGGGCAACTACCTGAATGGAATTCAGGGAAGAAGTTATCAAACTTCAGCGATGCAGAGCAGGTAGCCTCCTGGGCAAAGGATGCGATGACGTTTTTTGTGGGAAGCGGAACCATAAGCGGCAGCGGAGGAAAACTGTCCCCTGCAGGGACGGCAACCAGAGCGGAAATGGCGCAAATAATATATAACCTCTTGTCAAAGTAAGTAAACAGTAAGTTTTACGGAGCCGGTATGGGTAGAGATTACCTATACCGGCTTTTACTATTATAATTGTATCGCATACACATGCTCGGTATTCTGCTGCCTCTCCCACAGCCAAGTGGTCACTAGCCTTAAACGGCATCTTTTTTGACCACTTTAGGCATGTGGAGTGCATAGTAATGATGTCGAAACGTAGTCGAGACAAGAAATAAGGGGGGTGTGACCACAAGATGTTGTGGTTTTTGATCCCCAAATGAGCAAAAATCGAGGCAAAAGTGCAGATTTGAGCCCGCTTTTTGAAGTCATTTTATAGATGACATTGGATAGTCTTAAAGATGTATCAATAAAAATTACAATTTCATATAAAAAAACAAAAGCATCAAGTTAGTAAATATTGATGCTTTTGTTTTAATAAACAGACTAAGACCAAAGTAGCTATAGCTACATCTAATTAATGCTAATGCAGAAACAGCTGATACCGCGATATATTAAAAAGGTATTGACAATTTTAACCTTAATATATATAATGCGTTATATATATTACACGTTATATATATTACACATTATATAGGGGGCGGGATGGGTGTCACTAAAACACGCGTTACTTGGGTTTTTAAACTATCAAAGTATGACAGGCTATCAGTTAAAGAAACATTTTGATGAATCAGTAAGCAATTTTTGGAGCGTAAGTTTGAGCCAAATCTACCCAACTTTAAATCAGATGTCTGAACAGGGTTTGTTAACAGTTGAGGTAATCCAACAAGATACGGCCCCAAATGCCAAGGTATATCAAATAACTGACAGCGGAAAAGAGGAGTTGTTAAAATGGCTTGCTGAGCCA
>JAUZPR010000081.1 GCA_030705825.1 Bacillota bacterium
AATTTAGCCAGGTAATATTTATTTTAAAGTAACAGCTGTAAGGATTGGTATGACTGGATTTGGACAATTGTTAAAATGTGTTTCCATACATGTCGAATAGGGTATCTATTAAGTGTGGAAAAATAATTAATAACATAGTAAAAGGGCGTGAATGGAATGTCATTTAAAAATCCAGATAAATTAAAGAAACAGAAGAATAAAGTTTGGAAAGATACTCGAGCACCTAAGATTTCTCCCAAGACTATTAAGGAAAAGAAGTCAAAGGACAAGCCATGATGAAAGACAGCCAATTCAGGGTAAGGCAAATAATTATTGCTAATGTAACAAAATGAATAAAAAGTGTAAGCATTAAAGAAGGTATAAGATGATTGAACTAGGGAAAACACAGAAACTGCAAGTAGTCAGAAAGACCCAGATTGGGGCATATCTGAACTCAAAAAGTGATAAAAGCAAGGATGATGTTCTACTGCCCCAAAATCAGGTGCCGCAGGATATTGAAGCTGGTGATGAAATATAGGTATTTGTTTATAAGGATTCTGAAGACAGAACGATATGTACAGTGAAAAAACCAAAGCTTACGATTGGCGAACTGAATGTTTTACAAGTAGTGGAAACTACAAATATTGGTGCTTTTTTAGATTGGGGTTTGGAGAAAGACTTGTTTTTACCTTTCAGGGAACAGGTGGGTAAGGTTACAACGGGTGGTTCATATTTAGTTGCATTGTATGTAGATAGCAGCAACAGATTATGCGCAACTATGAATATATATAATCTGTTAAGTACCGAATCGCCATATAAAGAAAATGATAGAGTCCACGGAACCATCTATAGTATCAGTAAAGAGTTGGGAGCTTTTGTAGCTGTAGACAACAAGTATCAAGGCTTGATTCCAAATAAAGAGTTGTATGGCAATTATAAAGAGGGTGACAGCGTAGATGTAAGAATTAAAAAGGTAAAGCAAGATGGGAAGCTGGAATTGAGCTTGAGAGAAGAAGCCTACAATGAAATAGAGAGCGATGCTCAAAAAATTATGGATAGGCTGAAATTAAAGGGAGGAGTTCTTTCTCTTAATGATAAAAGTTCTCCGGAAGATATTAATACTGAATTTAACATGAGTAAAGCTGCCTTTAAAAGAGCTGTTGGAAGGCTTTTAAAAGAGGGGGCAATAAAAATAACAGATGATGGTCTTGAAAGAATGTGGTAATGAATATCATTATCCTTGTTTCTTGCAATTAAATATGATAATCTTTGAAAGAAAGTCAGCAACGACTGATTTACTTTCAATAAGCAAATAATAATTTTGAGGTGTTGTATATGGCTAGGCCGAGTAAACCTATGGCAAAGAATTCAAATAGTAAATTCACAACAAGAAATAACAAACAAGAGATATTTTCCAGACTAGCAAAATCTTCAAAACTGAAGGTGGAATTAGAAAAGCCAACAACGGAAGCTGGTGAAATTGAGAAGGAAAAGCCTAAGACGTGAGACAAACGCAAGTAATGGAGTTTTTAAAGCAAGGAGAAATACATGAGGGTAATTTTAAGAATGCATCCCAAAAATCGAATTATCTCTGTACATGAAAAAATATGGTGAAACATTGTGCAGAGTATTAGAGTATAGAAACTTTAGTTTCACCGAAAAACAGGGTAAAATCAGCTCCTAAAAGTGGGTTTTATTTTGGCGCCCTTTTTTCGTGAAAAGTATATATACAAAGGCTATGGGCAGTGTTTTGTCCATAGCCTTTGCTATGAAAAGGTTATCTGGCTGAATAATTTAGTAGCGAATGTATAGGCATGATAAATTATATCGATTAAAAGGAGATACTTTTTATGAAAAGATTAGATAAACCGGTAATTACAATGGATACAATTAAGGCCATGGAAGATATGTCTTTTTTTACCCATTCATTAATATTTGATGACTTACTTATAATTGCGCAAAGAGAAACCAACTGTTTTGTACTGAAATCGACCGAAGGACTTATTATCATTGATGCAATTTGGCCTAAAGTAGAGGTGTTTAATGCAATTATTACCGCAATCATTGATGTTGGGTGGAACCCGGATGATATAAAAAAATTAATTTTAACACATGGACATGTAGATCATACGGGGTGCGGTAAATGGATAGTAGATGCTTATCATCCTAAAACATATCTTTCAGAGCGTGACGATATTTTTTGGAGGGATCAACCAGTAAAAAAGAACCGACCAGAGACATGGAAAGACTATTCGATAGATGTATATATTAAAGAAGGCGATACGGTAGTACTTGGTGACAAGACAATATTTGTATACTCTACACCAGGGCATACTCCGGGCGGTTTGAGTTTTATTTTTAATGTTAAAGAGGATGGAAATGAACATATGGCAGCTCTGTGGGGAGGCTCAAATCCACCAGAAAAAATTGCAGATACAGTACTATATATGAAATCACTGGATCACTTTTTAGATATGGCAGAGAGTAAGAAGGTTGATGTTGCGCTGAGCAATCATACCTCTCTTGATATTGGCCTTGAGCGTATTGCATACTCTAAAAAAAGAACGTCATATATGCCCAATATTTATATAATAGGGAAAGAGGGATTCAGAAAATACTGTCAGCTATTTAGAAATCTCTGTTATGAGAGATTGGAAAAATTGTCGGAAAGGGTAAACGATATTTAGGCACATACCTGCGTAAATGAAGTGCACCTCAAATGGAGGTGCATTTTGTTTATCAAAGTATATATAAGAATTGCGCTTAGTGACTGAAGACTGTCAAATTGAGGCAAGTAAGCGTATAAAAGAAGACTATGGAAACGGATAAGAGTATTATGCTCTTCATGGCAGGGAACTGCTTATTTTGCCGTATAATATGCAGGAAAGGCCGTCAGTGCAGTTATTAAGATGGAATAATGAAAATGTATATATAGCTTAGCTCATATGTCATCTGCGAAATCGGGTGCTTATTTTTATCCTTCATAACCCTTATCAATGTCTCTTCTAGTTTTTTGAATCTCTATTTTATCATAAATCACGAACCCTAAATCCGACACCTTTGAGCCTTTTGCTCTGTAACCAGGAAAAAAATGGTTACTGCGCATGGGGAATTTATAAGTCAAAACTTGATATTGTGCGACATAAATTTTATAATAAAGGTAATATTTAACACAGCTTGCTTTAGAATGTTGCAGCTAATGGAGTTAAAAATTCAGAGTTTATAGCAAGTGCGACCAGTTTACACAAGGGCTATGACCATGTTATGCTTGAGACCATGGTCAAAAAACAGTTGGAACAGATTGTTTATGTTTCGTGTAGACCGTCGACACTGGCAAGGGATTTCAATTGCTTGGGGAGAATCGATACAGGGTGAATGAGGTGCAGCTTGTGGGTATGTTCCAATGTACAGTACACGTTAATTGTGTGGTATTGATGTTGCAGGTGAAAAAGTGAATGTAAGTAAAGCCCAGTAAATAAGAACCTGACCCGCTATCCGAATCAAAGACTTGGAGTAGGTACCCCATAACCTTGTTGCTTCACAATAAGCCATTTATGTTATTTTGTGATTTTAAACTGTAAACTAAAACGTGATTTTACCCGTTCATGGGAATAAGTCTATCGGGTCGAATTCCGTTCGCGATAGAACAGGGTAGGTGTTTTGTAATTTTGGGCATTGTTGAGTGTACAGGATAGATATTTTTCAGATTTTTACATGTGCGTGGGAACAGGTCGAGATGGATAATACTATAAGGAGAAATGGGAATATGCTTGATAAACTTAAAATCAGAAATTTTAAATCAATTAAGCAGATGGAAATAGAGTGTAATAATCAATTCAATGTGATAATTGGTGAAAATAACATTGGGAAAACTACAATTTTTGAAGCTATTCATTTGTGGAAAATCTGTTATGACGCATGTATTCAGAAAAGAGATAAAAAGTCATTTTATGCAACATCTAAAAACATTCCCTTTTCAGATAATGAATATTTAAGAATTTTTGAAGATAAAGATTTAGTTAATAATGAGCTTTATAGAAATAGTAAAGATATAGAAATAGAGTTGACAATTAAGTACTGTAATGAAGTATATAAACTTGGTTTTCAAGTATCAAAAGTGCTTGGTTTGGATAATGCGTATTTGCAGACAAGTTATATTGATAAAAATGAATTTAATAGGTTCTCAAATACAGTTAAGAATTCAGAGTTTAATCTAACTAACATTTTAATTATCTGCGAATCTCGCCCCATTGCTAATATAGTGTCAAAAGAGCCGTATATGTATAAGAGTCAAGTGCTAGATAAAATATCTCGTGGCAAGGGCTATGAAGTATTACGAAATAAGATTATTAAAACGCCACAAACTAAAGAACTAATAGAAAACCACATTTCAAATGTTATGGGAAATGAATGCAAATTTAGTGAAGTGGACAAGGAAAACAAAACATATATACGATTATTGATTAATGGCACCAATATCTTATCCCAAGGCAGTGGGTTTCTGCAAATAGCAGAAATATTCTCCTCGCTAGAATATATTAATGCTGGTATGTACATTCTTTTAATTGATGAACCAGATTCTCATTTACATATGTCCTTGCAAAAAAGCCTTATTAGTGAATTGCGCTCAATCGAAAATAGCCAAACGTTCGTTATCACTCATAACCATAAATTTATATCAAATGTTCCAGATGATGAAATACTTTTTATTGATAATAAACGAAAAGAAGCAGGTATTATAAACCATCTTCAATCAGGATATAAGAATCTAATCTTAGAGAATCTTTTAGGTGAGATGGATAAAGTGGATAAACTGTCCGTTGCCGAAAAAATAATTTTGTGTGAAGGTGACACCGATGTAGTATTTCTAAATAACTTATTACAAAAATATGCAGAGCTTAATAATATTGATTTACCTTGTCTTTTTATTGAAAAAATTCAGGGAATAGATACTTTAAATGATAAACTGCTGTCTTATTCAAGGGCTTATAATCAGATTGTTTCTGACAATGCAAAATGGATTGTAATACGTGATTCGGATTGTTTACCAATTTCAAAGCAGATAAAATCAGGAAATAAAAGCAAAACATATATTACGTCAGATAGCAAGGAGGTGCTATTTCAAAAAGGATATGGGATAGAATCAACCTTGGTTACTGAAATGGATAAACTTGCATTATTAATTACAGACCACTATGAATTGGAATCCATAGAGACTAATACTATTCTACAAATAATAAATCAAACTGTTAATGAATATGCAACAGGTGTTAGAGATATAATGAATCCAGTATATAATGAAATTCTTCAACATTTTACTAGGCAGAAAAATAAACGCCTCGAATACAAAGATTTATCTATTCAAGATATGTTGTCTGAAATAAATCAAAACAATATTGAATACATAATGACTAAGCCTATATTAAACATGTTTTTGGCATCCATTCATAGTAAGGTGGCAGAACATTATGATGTACAAAGTGACACACTTAACAATAATACACTCATGACTTTTTACTTAGGGACAATTGATGATGTAAATAAAATATTTCAATGTCACAGGGATTTGATTGATAAATTAATTAATTAAGGATTATGTGGCACCTTACGTCGAGTTGAGGGCTCTGCTCATTTTTACCCCTATTCATTTACATTCACTATCACACCGGACTTAAATTCTGAGTGAATTTATCCTCGTAGATTGTGACTTTTTCAATTAACTGCCGGACAAGCAGATCTTGTATTCGGTTAGGGCGGAGGACAATTTTCTTAGAAAAGGCGGCACTGGTAGTATGTAAAAGGATAGTAATAGAAAGTACAAGTAAATCAGAAAAGAAATTTATAATGATATGGAACTCTCATGTTGGCGATATGTTTGTTTCAAATATATTTTGGAGGGAGGGCTATTTAATGAATACTTTTATTGAAACCTTAAAATCAACCTGGTACATATGGGTCTTAGTCCTTGCAGCAGGCATATTCAAACTTTTCCTGCCCCGCATTAAAGGCTTTTTCGGCGAAAAGTCGGTTGCATTCTTCCTTTCCCGGCTCGACCCTGCGAAGTACAAAGTAATCAATAATATTATGCTGCAAGCCGGACAACACAGATAGATCATGTCGTGGTCTCCAATTACGGTATATTTGCAATTGAAACAAAGAATTATCAAGGCTGGATACTGGGCAATGAGTTTGATGAATACTGGACTCAGGTGATTTTCAAGAGGAAGGAAAAACTCCATAATCCTATAAAGCAGAATTATGGACATATTCAAGCTTTAAGGGAAGCTCTGAGTGATTATACCGATGTTAATTATATTTCCATAGTGGCTTTTACTACCAAAGCCGACCTGAAGGTTAAAACGAATACAGATGTTGTTTACACAGTTAATTTACCGAAGACTATCCGAAAATATAGTAATGAAACTATCTCCGATTCAAATAAAGAGCAGATATATGAAAAACTGCTTTCGCTGAATATTGATAGCAAAGAGAACCGGAAAGCACATGTTGAGGCGATACACAATAATTTGGAGGACAGGCATAAAAAAGTTGATGCCGATACCTGCCCTAAGTGTGGAGGAAAATTGGTCTTGAGAAACGGTAAGTATGGTCAGTTCAAGGGATGCAGTAATTACCCAAAGTGTAGGTTTATTGCAAAATAGAGATGGTTTCTTATCTCATTGACTTATTAGCAGAATTTGTTATAATTTAGCTATAGTGTATTACATGAAGTTATATATATTCTTAATATATTTTTGTATGCGATAGTATACTAATAATAAAATATATTAAGGAGTTGGATGGATGAATACCCGAAGGGGGCAGGCTATTATGAGCAACAAAGATTTTGAAGAATACCTAAATAAAATTGCAAAATATACCGAAAATGTATCGAATGAAAAAGTTTCCCCGAAGGAATCTTTAGAATCTCTGGTCAAGGCCGGTATCTGTAACAAAGAAAAGAAATTAAATAGCGTTTATAAATTAGCATAATTATGTACTCAAAAGTACCCAGTCTAACAATCGGATTCCACGGCTGTGACAAATCTATATATGATCAAGTAATACACGATAACCACAGATTAATCCCTAGTGAGAATGATTACGATTGGCTAGGACATGGCATATATTTCTGGGAAAGCAATTTAAAGCGAGCATATGAATTTGCCTCTGAAAAGAAATCACGCGGAGAAATAAAAGAAATAGCAGTAATCGGGGCAGTACTTGATTTGGGATATTGTTTGGATTTTGTTAATTCAGATTATATAAAATTACTTAAGGTAGGGTATAAATTACTGGAAGCTGATAGCGTAAATGCAGGCATTGAATTACCTAAGAATAAATTAGTCTCTGATGATGTATCGCTATTGCGAAATTTGGATTGTGCAGTAATACAAAGAATACACCAATGGAATGATGATAATGACTACAATAGCTACGATTCGGTAAGAGGAGTATTCTTTGAGGGTAACGAGATATACCCAACGTCAGGATTTAGGGAAAAGAACCATATACAAATATGTATTAGAAACAGTAATTGCATAAAAGGTTATTTTACCCCTTTGGAAGTAGATGACAAGTTTAAAATACCATGAGAAATTTTAATTGAGCCAATAGAAAGGCTCTTTTATTTTTATGCTTTTTTATTGATAAGGTAGTAGGGGACTTGAACCCATACGCCCGTTATTTACAATACATCACCGCAGGGGGCATATTTTTACAATCAAAATTTCCTCTTGCGCCTCCGTTCTCCAATCCTAAATAATACAACGGTAAACGCAAGAATAACCGCAGCACCCCATATTGCCTTAACTCCAAAACTAAAAGTCAATAATCCACCTAAAAATGCTCCTAATACAAATGAAAGAATGATTAGAAAATAGCGGATAGCACGAATAGCTGATTCGTGATCTTTCTGAGTAATAGCAATATATGCTGCTCTGGAAGCTGACCTTAAATTTCCTGTAGACATCGTTGTGCAATACGGGGAATCAACCAGTTTCCTGAATGAAGATATTTGAACGGAAGAAACAAATGAAACCATAATAGTTACAAAACTATTTGGAACAGTATTGGGAATGAATCCTATGATAACGAGGACTGTCATTTCAAAAATCAGAATTGCAGGTGTCCAATCCAATAAGAATAATCGTGGCGAATTATTTTTTATAGATTCAGCGACAATCACTCCAAGTACGAAGGCTAAAATAGGTGGAATATGGGCAAGAGCCTGATACCACTCTCCTTTGGAAGCATAAATGCCTAATAACACAATATTTCCAGTTTGTGCATTAGCAAAAACGCCACCTCTGCTTACATAAGTATAAGCATCTAAAAAGCTACCAACTATTGCAAGAAGTATGCCAAATGGGACTGATTCATAGGTTGGATGCTGTGAATTCAATTTGTCATTTCTTTTATTAATTAAAGTAAAGCTCTTATAATTCATAATTAAAAAATCCCTTATAAAACAAAAAAAATAAATAAGGTTCGGTTATATTATGGCAATCTATAAACGAAGTATCCTCTATTTGAACGGATTTACATTATTGCATAAAATAAAAAAGAGAAGACTAAATAATCTTCTCTTTTCTTGGTGCGGACGGTGGGACTTGAACCCACACGGTCTCCCATACGCCCCTCAAACGTACGCGTCTGCCAGTTCCGCCACGACCGCATATCCTGTATGCCGCTGAAATGTAAGCTTTCGCACCAGCAGCATAATCAATTATACTAGCATATCCGGTATGTGTCAATACATTTATCGATAAAAATTTTGGCAAAATAGCTATAAATATGATGCAAGGTGAATTAACCATAATACTTGGGATAAGCTTAGTTATGTTACATGTTTGATAAGTATAAGTTCAAATAAAAAGCCGGAATCCCGGCTTTTTATTCTATATTTTGTATTCTGATTTTATTGCTTCAATTGCCCTGTCAACATCCTTTTCCGAAACAAGATATGAAATGTCGACCTCCGATGTGGTCACCAGCTTAACTTCTATGCCGCTGTTTGCCAGCAGGGTAAATAGTGTAGCCGCAACTCCCGGTATGTTCTTCATATGCTGGCCGAAAACCGTCAGCTTGGTATTATCCGCATCAATTTCAACATGCAGTCCGGGAACTTCCTTTTTAAATCTGTTCAACGAACTTATAGCCTTGACCAGTTCATCCGAGGGAATGCTGAAGGATATATTGATGGAGCCTTTATAGGGCGGTGCCTGGCTTATCATATCAATATTGATTTTTTCTGCTGCTATTGTATTGAATATATTTGAAATAAGCTTCATGTTACTGGGCAGATTATCGACAGTTATAAGAGCAACATTGTATGTAACAGAAATATCGGTTACAGGATTCTGTCCCATGAACAACACCTCCGGTTTCAGGTTTAAAGCAGTTTTATTTGTCTGATATCAACTCTTTCATGCCATAAATGCCGTGTTCTTTACCCGACATAAATTTAGCAGCCCGCAGTGCACCTATACCAAAAACATCTTTTGACATTGCCGTATGGTTTATTTCGATTATTTCATCGTTCCCGGCAAATATAACCGAGTGTTCTCCTACTATTGTCCCACCGCGTACAGCATGTATGCCTATTTCCTTTTTGCCTCTTTTTTTCCTTCTGGAATGCCTGTCATAAATATATTCGCATTTATTTTCAAGTGCCGAATTTATTTCGTCAGCAATTGTCAGAGCTGTTCCACTGGGAGCATCAAGCTTTTGATTATGGTGCTTTTCGACAATTTCAATATCGAAGTTTTCTTCAAGAAGCTTTGCTGCTTTCTTAACCAGGTCAATCAGCAGATTGATTCCAAGAGACATATTTGCCGTCATAAATACCGCAATTTGTTTTGAAGCATTTTCCACACTTTTTTGCTGTATTTGATTAAGTCCTGTAGTTGCAAGTACAAGTGGTACTTTCCTGGAGACTGCATAATCAAGTACAGAATCCAAAGCCTCAGGATTTGAAAAATCTATCATAACATCAATCTTTACCTTGCAATCCTTCAGATCTGAGAATACCGGATAATTATTTTTTACTGCAGTAAACTTGTCATAGCCTGCAGCTATTTTCAAATCATCCATTCCTTCTGTCAGACGTGTTATGACCTGACCCATTTTTCCGTTGCATCCGCTGAGAAGTATATCAATCATTAGTTCACTTCCTAACCAACAGTATTTTAAACTATATATACATATTTCAAATTTTATTATGATAACAAGCTGTAATTTTTCAAGGCCCTATTTAAAACTTCCAAATTCTTTTCGCTAATATCTACAAGAGGCATTCTACATTTGCCTACATTCATACCCATAAGGTTCATGGCGGCTTTAACCGGAATCGGACTCACTTCTATAAAAAGTGCTTTTATTAATTCGACAGTTGATAGCTGTATCTTTCTGCTTGCTGATATATCTCCGCCCAGAAACTTAGCTACAAGGTCATGAGTATCTTTTGGAATTATGTTGGCCATAACCGAAATAACGCCCTTTGCTCCATAAGCAAGCATTGGAAGAACCTCTTCATCATTGCCGGAGTATATTGTAAAATCTTCTCCGCAAAGGTTGATTGTTTGTGCTACCTGGCTTAAGACACATTCCTTGACACCTGCAATATTCTCTATCAATGAAAGTTCCTTAAGTGTCTCAGGATTAATATTGAGGTTTGTTCTTGATGGTACATTATATAAGATTACAGGGATTTTTATGCTACCCGCAATTGCTTTAAAATGTTCATACAAACCCTTTTGTGTTGTCTTGTTATAATATGGAGTAACACTTAAAACTGCATCAGCCCCTGCAGATTCGGCAAACTGGCTGAGCTCGACGGCATGCCTTGTATCGTTGCTGCCGGCGCCGGCTATTACAGGAATTCTCCCATTAACCTTTTCAACCGCAAACTTGATAACAGACTTGTGTTCGCTGTCCGGCATGGTGGATGCTTCACCTGTAGTACCGCATATTATAATTGCATCGGTCTTTTCTCTTATTTGAAATTCAATAAGTTCTTCCAGTTTATTGAAATCTACGCCGTCATCTGTGAAAGGCGTCACAATGGCAACGCCGGAACCTGTGAAAATAGGTTTCCTCATTATTTACACCCCTTTAATTAATCTAAATAGCCTTCTGCCTTAAGAAGCTCTGCCATCAGGATTCCTCCGCCTGCAGCACCCCTTATGGTATTATGTGACAAGCATACGAATTTATAGTCAAAAATTATATCTTCACGGAGTCTTCCTACACAAATGCCCATTCCTTTTTCAGTATTTCTGTCAAGACGGGTCTGTGGCCTGTCAGGCTCTTCAAAATAGGTAAGGAATTTCTTTGGCGCACTCGGAAGTTTCAATTCCTGAGGTTTTCCTTTAAATTCATTCCAGCAGTTCAAAATTTCATTTATTGAAGGTTTGTTCTTAAAGGAAGCATACACTGCAGCCATATGACCGTCAGAAGCTGGTACTCTATAGCATTGAGCCGATATTACAGGTCCTGCTGCCTTTACTATTTTGTTTCCGTCTATTTTGCCCCAGATCTTCAAGGGTTCATTTTCACTTTTATCTTCTTCTCCACCTATATAAGGTATTACGTTATCCATTATTTCTGGCCAGTCACCGAAGGTTTTACCGGCACCTGAAATAGCCTGGTATGTGCAGGCAAGGACTTTTTCAGGAGCAAACCCCATAAGAGCATGAACCGGAGGCAGGTAACTCTGCAGTGAACAGTTGGATTTAACGGCTATGAAACCTTTTTTTGTTCCAAGACGCTGCCTTTGCTTTTCTATGATTTTTATGTGATCCGGATTAACCTCAGGAACGACCATAGGTACATCGTCTGTCCATCTGTGTGCCGAGTTATTTGAAATTACAGGTATTTCAGCACGTGCATATTTTTCTTCCAGTTCCTTGATTTCATCCTTCTTCATATCAACTGCACAAAATACCATATCTACTTCATCCGCAATTTTAGATATATCTGTAACATTTTTGACTACTATATTTTTAACTCCTTCAGGCATCGGTACATCAATTTTCCAACGGTTTTTTACAGCTTCCGCATATGGCACACCTGCAGATCTTTCACTTGCTGCAATTGATACAACATCAAACCAGGGATGATTTTCAAGCAGGGTAACAAATCTTTGACCTACCATTCCTGTTCCGCCTAAGACTCCAACTTTTAATTTTTTATCCATAATTTAATCCTCCAAACCGTATAAAATTAAAAATGCCGGTATTGTGGAATACCAGCTGTTCTTTTCTCAAAAATGCCTTAACATTTTTGTGTTTGAACTGATAGCGCTCCATCAAGACTTGATGACAGTCATTCAGTTGTTAACTGTATGACCAGGATACATTCATGAGGGTGAATTCATCCTTCGGCAATTTTCCCTTTTTTCACGCATCATCAAAACCCTGATTTTTCAGCGTAAATACTATTGAAAAATGCACCTCTACCAATAATGTATATTTTATTTTTATTAATCATAACATCGTAATTCGATAATGTCAAATAAAAAACTGCTTTCTTCATTATAATTAATGATCTCCTTAAATGTTACAACATTATTAAATTTCGAAAAAGAGGAAAGGATTATGCCGATTATGTCGAAATAATATATAAGATGTTGCAAGTATTCGAAAAAATGAGTTTTAAGGTAGTATTCAAGCTTTTTTGTTATATCCCTATTTAGGCATAAACGACCAAGGAAAAAAGTAATTTTTAAACTCAAATGATAAGCGGGGGTCATGATTGTTATGGCTATAAAAAGAATAATTGCTGCAGCTGTTGCTGTGGTTCTTCTTGTTGTCAATTCAGGCATTACTTTTGCCGATGTAACGGTACCGGGTGTAGTAAGAGTAGGTTTGTACTACGGTGGCACTGCTCAATCGAAATTCAGCATTAATGCTCAAAAGGGGATTTCCATAGGCTTTGTAAAAGACGGTATTTTTACATCCATGTATGAGGAACCGTCAAATAATAATATAACAGTTCGTAAGGATGCCTATTATACAAAAAGCGGGGCTGTATTTACCGAATATAATCCAGGCAGTGCGGCACCTTCAGGAGACAAGGTAGGACCATTCCACATCCAGCTCAACGGGACTTTTGCGGATTTCAATTCCGCTAATATACAGGCACAAACATACAAGCAGCAAGGTATAAACGCATATCCCGTTTACAAGGATTCATGGCAGCTGTGGTCAGGATTTTATTCCGACCAGAACAGTGCTCAGGCTGATATCGCCATAATACAGCAAAAGCTTGGGGCTGGAAATTATACAGTTATTCAGCCGTCTGCCACAAGAATAGCAGTAAATAATGCAAACGGAGATACAGTACTCTTGTTCGACAGTACTGCAGCTTTCTTTCAGATTCATCCAAAACAGGAGAACAACCCATACATATTTTGTTTAAACAATAAAAAAAGCTATAGGGGAAATCTTGAGGTTAGAAGACAAAGCGGCAGTGATATGACACTTATAAATGTTCTTCCTCTGGATCAGTATGTGTATGGAGTAGTGCCCAATGAAATAGAATCCTATTCCAATGCTGAAGCACTAAAGGCACAAGCGGTAGCTGCCAGAACATACGCACTTGATAATATAAGCTACAGCAAGCATGCAAAATGGAACTTTGATGTGTGCACAACTACAGACTGCCAGGTTTACGGCGGGTACAGCACTGAAACCGCAGCCACCGACAAAGCAGTTGATGATACCGGTGGACTCAAGGTAACGTACAACGGAAAGCTTGCAGAAGTTTTCTTCTTTGCCTCTGATGGGGGTAAGACCGAAGAACCCAAAAACGTCTGGGGTACCACTTCGAGTATTCCTTATCTTGTAAGTGTGGATGACCAATATGAGTCGACAAGTTCGAGCCATTACAACTGGTCGGAGACTGTATCGGCCGACGAAATCAAAGCTCTGACGCAAAAGTACGGACATGATATAGGAGACATTACGGGAGTGGTGGCTTCTAAATATTCAGAAGCGGGAAGAGTGACCGAGTTGGACATATACGGTACAAACAGCGTGAAGCCTTATGCATTATACCTTAATTCAACATCTTCCTTCTTCGGACTTAACAGTCAAATGTTTACGGTATCTTCAAACGCCGGAATATCTGTGGTAAGTTCAGATTCTACCATTAAAAGTATAAGTACCGGTGAAATAAGTGTTATGACCGCCAACGGAATTGTAAAAATTCCGGCGTCACAATCCAATTTAACCGTACTTGGAGCAAATGGACAGACCAAAACAGTAAATGCTGCGCCAACTGCATATACCTTTACCGGCAAGGGGTGGGGACATGGTGTCGGTATGAGCCAGGAAGGCGCAAAAGGTATGGCAAATGCAGGATTCAAATTTGACCAGATACTGCAGCATTACTTCCCAGGAACAAAAGTAGAATAGGCAAAAAGTTAACCAATGGGACACATTTCAACCTAAATGAAGAGAGTCCCGCTTACCCATATTAAAAGTTTCCTATTATAAAGGAAGCTTTTTTTATAATAATTTTTAGACTTTGTTCTTAAGAGCCTTGTAATACATTACAAATTAATGTATTATTTTAACTTAATGGTTGGGTTTGCTTGGAATTGTTCCATTGTATATTATATAAATTAAAGGTTTTTTATAAATAAAATAAGGTGAATAACTCATGAAATTAAGTGATTTTAATTATCAACTACCTGAAGAACTGATAGCACAGGAGCCTATAAAGGAAAGACAAATGTCAAGGCTTCTTGTTTTGGATAGACAAGCCGGAAGTATCGAACATAAGGTGTTCAAGGATGTTGTAAACTACATTGAAAGCGGAGATTGCCTGGTATTAAACGATACAAGGGTCATACCTGCCAGGCTTCTTGGACAAAGGGAAGACTCGGGCGGCAAAATAGAATTTGTCCTATTGAAAAAGATCGACCAGGATATCTGGGAAGTCATTTTAAAACCCGGAAAGCGTGCTAAAATAGGAACACGGTTTGTTTTCGGGAATGGAATATTAAAGGCTGAAATCCTGGATATAATAGAGGAAGGCAATAGAATCGTAAAATTTGAATATGAAGGCATATTTGAAGAAATACTTGACAGGGTGGGAATTATGCCGCTGCCGCCCTATATAAAAAAGCGGCTGGAGGATTCCGAAAGGTACCAGACGGTATATGCCAGGTACAGGGGATCTGCTGCAGCCCCAACAGCTGGGCTGCATTTTACCAAAGAACTGCTGGCCCAGTTGGAGCAAAAAGGTGTAAGTCTGGCATATGTAACGCTTCATGTGGGTCTGGGAACCTTCAGACCTGTAAAAACAGAAAATATTTTGGAGCATAAAATGCATTCGGAATATTATAGTATTTCCAATGAAGCCTGTGATAAAATAAACACTGCGGCAAAAAACGGGAAAAGAGTTATTTCTGTAGGTACAACAAGCTGCAGAGTGCTGGAAACTGAGGCAGGAGAAAATGGATTGGTATCTCCAGGAAGCGGATGGACAAGCATTTTTATTTACCCGGGCTATAAATT